>NZ_JBHVWT010000012.1:0-76355 GCF_042882135.1 Streptomyces sp. NPDC058240 | reverse complement strand
CCCCAACCCCTTTTTTTCCTCTTGGGCGTTCCCCCTCCCCCCCCCCCCCCCCACCGGCGTCCTTCGACACGCACCACCCCGTGACGGACCAGCCGTTCTACCGCAGCGGTCCGCCCGCCCCGCCGCCGAGTGCGGCCCGCAGCGCCGGATCGTCCACGGCGCGCACACCCCGTACGGCGATCGCCGCCAGGACGTCGCGGTCCGCCCCGGCGGCCGGCACGTCGTTCGCGGCCAGCAGCCGCTGACCGGCGGGCGAGGCCCACGAGTTGTACGGATGGATCTCCATCCGGGCGATGGCCAGACAGCCGACCGTCAGCGCGAACGGCAGCCCGAATCGGACAAGCAGCGACACCACCGGGCCGCCGGGACCGTGCTCCTGACCGGGCATCAGCAGCGTGACCGCGCCCATCGCGACCACCAGCAAGGCCGCGCCCCGCACCGCGCGCACCGCGGCGCCGACATCGGTCCCGGCACCGCGCGGCAGCGCCAGGCCGGCGGCGACGAGCCGGTCGGCCAGGGCGCGGACGGCGTCGGCGGTGGCCGCGGCCGTCCGTACCGGAGGTATCGGGGCCTGGCCCTGCGGGCCTATCGCACGTATCACCGTGCGCTCCATCTCGTCCCGGCCCTCCGGGTCGACGACCGTCGCCCAGCCGGTGTGGGCGAGCAGCAGCCGTCGTCGAAGATGCATGGTGACCAGCACCAGATCGACCACCCGGTGAGGACCGCCGGCCAGGAACGCCGTCTCGTACAGGGTCAGTTCATGACCGGAGCCGGTGCCCTCCGCGGGATCCGAGGACGCGTCGGACAGCAGTCCCGCGCGGGTCGAGACGAGGCAGAGCCGGGCGCACGAGATGGCTGCCGCACCCCATGCGACCAGCAGAAACAGAACCCGGAGCATGGCGGATTCCTATGCGAGGCGGGCGTGGAAAGCCATGGCCTGTTCATCATGCGGACAGTTCGGCGGCGCGGGGCAGGTCCTAACCGCCACAACTGGACCCGCCACCACAGCTGCTGCTGGAGCAGCTGGAACCGCTGCTGCCGCCGCAGCCGGAGCCGCTCGACCCGCCGCAGCCGGATCCGGACCCCGATCCACAGCCCGACCCGGAACTGCACCCGCCCCCGCCGCCTCCGCTGCTGCCACCGTCGCCGGAGCTCCCGCAACTGCCGTGACCGGGGCTCGTACCGGCACACCACACCACCGGTGCGAGGAGCAGGGCGGAGGCGCCCGTGGACGCCGCAGCCGCCGCGCGCGCCTGCCGCCCGGACGCCCGTCCGCCCGGCTGCATCCGGGCCGCCGCGATCAACTGCGCCTGGAGCTCGGGATCGGGGAGGGCCCGCAGCCCGAGCGTGGCGACCAGATGGGCCGGCTGCGGGTTGCCCGCCTGGGCGGAGCGGTACGCCTCGGCGGCCCGCCGCCCCGACCTGGTGACGCGTCCCCGGGCGATGCCGGCGCAGATGAAGCCGATGAGGAAGCCGGGGATCAGGACCGGGAGCACCTTGAAGACGAAGGGCACGGGGGAGTCCGGGGACAGTTCGTCGGACAGCGACTGAGTGACGGTCGCCACGACGGTGAGCGGCACGGCCAGTACGCAGACCAGCCCCTGGGCCATGCCCCAGCGGCGCCACGTCCGGCTCGCGGCGGGCGCGGCCAGCAGACCGCGGGCCGCGAGCCCGTCGCCGATCTCCTGCACCGCGGGGTGCCGCATCACCGCCTCGCGCAGGGTGTGCAGCGCGCCGCTGGGGGCCAGGGCGTGCTCCTGGAGCACCGCGCGCTCCACCGGGTCACGGGCGTCGGCCCGCTGGACGGCGACGATTCCGGGACCCCCGACGGCCAGCCGTCCGTCCGCCCGCATCGCGGCGAGCGCGGCGTCCACGACCCTGCCCGGACCACCGTTGAGGAAGGCGACTTCGTAGAGGTCGTGGACGGAGCCGCCGACGCCGCCACGGGCACGCGCGAGCCCCACGATCAGGAGGACGGAGGAGACCATGATGCCGAGATCCACCAGCAGTGCCACGGTGTTCATGCCGGTCACCTTCCTGTCAGGGCCGCGCGGGCCGCTCGTACGAACCGGGTGGTGCGGCGCGGCGGGCGCGCGCCGGCCCGGTCCTGCCACCAGTGGGTCAGTCGGCGCCGGGCGGAGTCGTCGGCGGGTCGGCCCGCGATCAGCAGCTCCTCGGCGAAGTCCAGCGCGTCGCGCCGGTATCCGGCGGACATGGGGCGGGCCGTGGCGTACGCCAGGAAGGCGTCCCGGTAGCCGGCGCCCAGGATCTCCGGCAGCTCCGGTGCCAGCTTGGCGACGACCCCGGCCCGCTTGGCGGCCAGGGCCCGGCTCTGGATCCCGAGACGGCGCCGGTCGAAGCCCTGCGGGACGGGACCACCCGCGACGAGGGCGGAGAGCAGCGCGGCCTGGGCGGCCGCGAGCCGGTCGCGCGTGGCGTCCGGGGGCGCGGACGCCACGGTCCGCGCGGCCGGGCGGAAACCCGGCGCGGACCGCGTCATGTGCGCCGCCGACCGGTCCAAGGTGGCGCGGATCGTGTCCAGTTCGCCCGCCAGTTCCCCGGCCGGCGGGAAGTCGTCGTCGCGCTCCAGGAGGACACCGGGCGGGTCGACCCGGGAACGGAGTTCGGCGAGGACGTCGAGGACGGGCGCGGTGACCGGGTGGGCGTGGGTGTCGTGCCAGACACCGTCCTTCTCGACGCCGCCCGCCACATGTACGTACGCGATGGCCTCCACCGGCAGCTCGTCGAGCGCGGTGGCCGGGTCCTCGCCCCGGTTGACGTGGTTGGTGTGCAGATTGGCGACATCGATCAGCAGCCGGACCCCGGTGCGCTCGACCAGCTCCGCCAGGAACTGCCCCTCGGTCAGCTCCTCGCCCGGCCAGGAGATCAGCGCCGCGATGTTCTCCAGGGCCAGCGGCACCGGCAGCGAGTCCTGCGCGATGCGTACGTTCTCGCACAGCACGTCCAAGGCGTCCCGGGTCCGCGGGACGGGCAGCAGATGGCCCGCTTCCAGCCCCGGCGAAGAGGTGCGCGGCCCCCCGGCCCGTACGAACGCGATGTGCTCGGTCACCAGGGGCGCGGAGAGCAGCTCGGCGCGGGCGGCGAGATCCGCGAGCCGTCCCGCGTCAGGGCGGTCGGCCCCGCCGAGGCCCAGCGAGACGCCGTGCGGCACGACCGTGACCCCGCGCTCCCTGAGCCGTACCAGCGAATCGGGCAGATGGCCGGTGCAGATGTTCTCCGCCACCGCCTCCACCCAGTCGATCCCGGGCAGCGCCTCGACGGCGTCCGCGATCTCCGGCCGCCAGCCGATACCGATTCCCAGCTCCATGCCGTCCCCCTCCTCCGCTCCGTGCAGGGCTCATGGCCCCGGAGGGCGGTGCTGAATCCGAACAGGAGGACGTTCAGAGCTTGATTTGAGGTTCCCGGTCCGGGGAGGTCGGGGCGGGGTCGGGCCCTCGGGGACGGGCGAGGACGGAGCCGCCCCGCCCGCGCTCAGCCGCGTCGCAGTGCCGGATGGTCGGCGACCACCGTGCACGAGCCGGGAGCGATCTCGGTGAACCCGGCGTCATGCACCACCGGAAGCCCGCTCACTGTGAGTTCCTGCCAGCGGCCCGGCTCCGCGGTGGCGACGGAGAGCGGAAAGCCCGCCTCGCGCCACGCCTTGCGCTCGGTCTCCGACAGTTCCCACCAGGCGAGCTGCGCACCGTGCCCGGCCTGCGCCATGGTCTTGCCCGCCGACATGTCCAGCTCCGGGTTGAGCCACAGCACCGGGCCCGAGGGATCGGGCGCGGCGGGCGGCTCGGGATCGTCCAGATCCGTCCCCGAAACCTGGAGCTTCGCCAGCTCCTTCGGCCAGCCGTCCAGAGGCACCGGCGGGAAGACCCGCACCTCGGCGCTCTCGCCCGTGACCGTGATGCCCGGCAGCGCGGACGCCTTGCGCCACTCCGCGCCGCGCGCCCGCCGCACCACCTTGCGGATCCGGGCGTCCTGCCAGTCCCGCATCGCCCGCGCCCACTCGCCCTCGCCGTCCGAGCGCTCGTCGGAGAGCATCACGAGCACCGCGCGGGCGGCGGTCCGCAACGCGTCGGTACGGGCCGGGGGAGCCGTCTTCTCGATGTGCACCACGAGCGGGAGCACGTACTGCGGCGCCTCGTCGAGGCTTGTCGGCTCCGTCCTGAACGGGCTGTCCGCCGCAGGTGAGTGGGGCGTGGCCGGGGATGCGGACGGGGATACGGGGGTGTCATTGCTGCTCACCTGTCCAGTCTGCCAGCCGCCCGGGAAATGATTCTTGGCGGAATGGAACGCTCCGGGTGAGGATGCACCGCATGAAGAGCGATCTCTTTTCCAGCGAGAACATGGCGCAGCAGGCAACGGCCCCCGGGATGACCCTGCAGAACGCCAAATCCATCAAGTACGCCGTCAACGGCGAGATGCACGCCCGCCAGGGTTCGATGATCGCCTTCCGCGGCGATCTGCAGTTCGAGCGCAAGGGCCAGGGCATAGGCGGCATGCTCAAGCGCGCCGTGACCGGCGAGGGGCTGCCGTTGATGGCGGTCCGCGGCCAGGGCGAGGCATGGTTCGCGCACGAGGCCGCCAACTGCTTCATCGTGGACATGGAGCACGGCGACGTCCTCACGATCAACGGCCGCAACGTGCTCTGCTTCGACTCCACGCTCTCCTACGAGATCAAGACCGTGAAGGGCGCCGGGATGACCGGTGGCGGGCTCTTCAACAGCGTCTTCACCGGATACGGCAAGCTCGGCCTGATGTGTGAGGGCCACCCCATCGTGATACCCGTCACGCCCCAGCAGCCGGTCTGCGTCGACACGGACGCGGTGGTCGGCTGGAGCGCCAACCTGAACACCTCGCTGCACCGCTCGCAGAGCTTCGGCTCCATGATCCGCGGCGGATCCGGCGAGGCCGTCCAACTGCGGCTGGACGGCGAGGGCTTCGTGATCGTACGACCCAGCGAGGCCAAGCCCGAGAAGGCGACGGCCAACTGAACCTGAAAGGCGTCGGCCGCCGGTACGGCCTCGGCGGACCGTGGGTGCTGCGCGGGGTCGACCTCGATCTGCCCGCGCACACCCTGATCCGGGTCGAGGGCGCCAACGGCACCGGGAAGTCGACCCTGCTGAGGCTGCTCGCCGGGATCGACTCCCCGACGGAGGGCCGGATCACCGGCCGCCGACCGCGCACGGCGTACGTCCCCGAGCGCTTCTCGGCCGCGTTGCCGTTCACCGCGGCCGGGTACCTGGTCCACCTCGGCCGCATCCACGGCCTGCGGACCTCCGAGGCGGCGGACCGCGCCCAATCGTGGCTCGAACGCTTCGGAGTCGCCGGCCACGCCCGTACACCGCTCCCGGACCTCTCCAAGGGCACCAGTCAGAAGGTCGCCGTCGCCCAGGCGCTCCTCGCCGAGCCGGAGCTGCTGATCCTGGACGAGGCATGGACCGGGCTCGACATGGCGGTCCGCGACGAGCTGGACCGGGCCGTGGCCGAACGGGTCGCGGCCGGCGCCACCGTCGTCTTCGTCGACCACGACCCGCGCAGGCTCGCCGGGGCGGTCGACGCCGTGTTCCGGATCGAGGGGAACGGCCTGTTCGCCACATCCGGGGCACGGTCCGTCGGGACGGGCCCGCGGGTACGGATCGAGGCGGCGGGCCCGCCCGGCGCCGTGCTCCCCGCCGGGCTGCCGGGCGCGCCGGAGCACACGCCCGGGGCGGACGGGGGCGTGCGGCTCACCGTCGCGGCCGCGCACTCCGACGCGCTGCTGCGCGCCCTGCTCACCGCGCGCCCGCCCTGGCACATCCGGCAACTGGCCGCCGCCCCCGGCCGCGTGGAGAGCCCGGGGACCGACGACCCCCCGCACCGCACCCCGACCCCCGAGGCACCATGACCGCCCTCCTCCGCTACCACACCGTCCTGTTGGTCCGCTCCCAGCGCTGGCTCGCCCCGGTCCTGCTGTACGTGGCCTTCGTCGGCATCGGCGTGCAGTGGGGGCAGCCCGTCCTCGACTCGCTCGGCTACGCCGCCGCCGGGCTCCTGCCCGTCACCGCCTGGCTCGTACAGCTCTGCGTCAATCAGGAACCGCCCGCCGCCCGGACCGTGACCGCCGCGGTGGTGGGATCGCCGAGGGCGCATCTGGCATCGCTGCTCGCCGCGCTCGGCTGCGCCGGGCTGCTGGGCGTGGCCGCCACCCTGACCGTGCTGCTGATCAGCAGGCCGGCCAGCACCGACAACGCCGTCCGGGTGGCGCTGCTGCCCGCCGGGATCGCCGGACTGCTCGCCGTCGCCTGCTGTGTGCTGCTGGGGGCGGTGGCCGGTGCGCTCTGCACCCGGCCGCTGCTGCGCCGGCGGGGCTGGTCCGTCGCCGGCACCGTGCTCGCCGCGCTGCTGGCCCTCGTGACCAGCGGTTCGCCCGCGAACTCCGCCGTGACGGACCTGGTCACCGGCTCGCGGACGGGCACGGTGCACCTGCCCGTCCTGCCGTTCGTCGTCGCCGCCGCCCTCGCCGCCGCGGCGGCCGCGCTCGCCTGCAAGCTGGCTTCCCTGCGCGGCTGAGTAGGCTCGTACGCATGGACGAGCGCATGGACGAGCGCATGGAAGAGACGTACTGCGGTACACCTGCCGCAGACCCCGCGACCACCGGGACGGAGACCGCCGCGGGTCCTCCGTACGCCGAGTGCGTGCTCTGCCGGAAGCCGACCGAGTACCCGGAGTCGGTCAGGGGCATCACTTTCTGCCCGGTCTGCGAATGGCAGGAGGCCCAGCGCACGGCATGCTCCGGCTAGGGCCTGTCGTCAAACTGCCGTCTGCCGCGCGGCGTCTGGCACGCACGCTCGGCTCAGCGCTGCGCCGCCCGGATCAGGTCGGAGACCTTCACGAAGCGGTATCCGCGCCTGCGCAGTTCAGGGACCACCTGGCGTACCGCCTCGTCCGTGACCGGCGCCGCGCTGCGGGTGCAGTGCATGACGACCAGTGAGCCCGGTTGCACCCCGTCCAGCACCTGCTCGGCCACCGCGTCCGCGTCCGTCGCGAAGGCGTCGCCGCTGACGACGTCCCACTGCACCGCCGTCACCTTCTCGGGCGTGAGCGCGCGCAGCGACGCATCGTCGTAACAGCCGCCGGGGAAGCGGAAGTACGGCACCGTATTGCGCACGCCGGCCTTCCGGAACGAGACGAAGGCCCGCGCCGTATCGGCGCGCATGTCGCCCTTCGCCACGGTCGGCAGCCCGTAGCAGGGGGACGTGAAGGCGTAGTGGCTGTACGAGTGGTTGGCGACCTCGAAGAGGGGATCGGCGCCGATGGACCTGGCCTGCGCCGGGTACTCATCGGCCCACCGCCCCGTCATGAACACCGTCGCGGGCACCTTCAACTCGCGCAGCAGCGCGATCAGTCCGGGATTGTCGAAGTGCTCGCCCGCCGCCGCGCGCGGTCCCTCGGCGGCCGTCATGTCGGCGTCGAAGGTCAGCGCCACCACCTTCCCGCCGGTCCTCGCCCCGTGGGCGAAGACAGGTGTCTGTGCCCCGGGGCCCGGAGGCATGGTGGGCGGCGGTGCCGAGACCGAGTGCGACGGAGCATGGACGACGAAAGGCGTACGCCCTGCGGCCGAGGGGCTGTCGGCGGGCGCGCTGCCGTGGCCCCCACAGCCGGTGAGGCTGCCGAGCACCACGCCAAGAACAGTCAGAGCCGTCATTTTCCGCACGGAATGAGTCACTAGCGGAAAATATCTAGTTATGTGACTAGTAGGTGGATATGGCGCTTCTCTCCGTCGGAGTCGCGCGCGGATTCACCCGGGCCGTCGAATCGCCGCCCCGGATGATCCGTCCCGCAGGTCCGCCCGGCGGGTCCGCCGGCCGGTCCGCTCCTACGCGTACGCGCGAACCGCGACGACATGCGCCGAGGCGGCTCCGTTGGTCGCCTCGACGACGATCCTCAGGGCCGTCGACGTGACCGGCTCGTCCAGGGTGTGCACCTGGCGGCGGCGCCGGTTGTCCGTCGTGCGGGAGACGGTCCGCCAGGTGCCGTCCGCATCGCGTGCTTCGACGCGGTAGTCCCGCAGCAGGGTCGGCAGCGTGTCGAACGGGGTCCGGTGGTGATGCAGGTTGATCAGGTCCTCGTTGACGTCGTCATCGGCGAGGACATCGATCCGGCGGAGCGTGACCGGCTGCGGCCAGGCCAGCTCCAGCCAGGCTCCCACGCCCTCCTGGAGGGGCTCGGAGACCCACATGTGCGGACCGGCGTACGGGCGGGCGTAGCCGTCCACGGCCTTGGCGGGGGCGTACGCGGCGGTCTCACCCGCCCGGAAGCAGAAGCCGCGGCGCAGCAGGCCCCTGTCGGTCCACTCGCGCAGCGGCTGCGGCGATTCGGCACGCGGGTCCAGCGGGATGCGGGTGAGGGCGAGCACGCCCGGGGCCGGCCCGTCGGTGCTGTACAGGGCGAGGTTCTCATTGGCCCGTACGACGACGAAGGCGTTGCGGGCGCTCTCCGGCGTCCACCGGAGCCCCGTCGCGACCCACTGCTTCGACCCGGCGGCGACCGGCACGGTGACGGTGTCGACGAGGCGGCGGGGGACGTAGTTCTGTCCGAGCTCCGGGTCGTGGAGCTCGACGACGAGTTCCGTGTTCCGCTCGGCGTCGACGAGCAGTTCGAGGCCGGTCAGTTCGGGGTCGACGGGAAGCACCAGGCCGGCGTCGGCGGTCAGCGGCAGGCGCTCCTGCAGTGTTCCGACACCGAAGTCGGTCAGGCTGGACGAGGCCGTGACGGTGGCGCGCAGGGCCAGGTCGTCCGGGTCGGCCGACGCCAGACCGATGACGGAGGCGTCCTCCCGCAGCAGGGCGCGTTGCAGCACGGGCACGTCGAGTGCGCGCGGGGCGACCCCCTGGGCGGCGCACAGTGCGGCGGCGGTGCCCGCGGCCTGGCCGATCGTCGCGCAGGTCGCCATGACCCGGGTCGAGCCGAAGGCGACATGGCTGGAGGAGATGTTGCGCCCGGCGAAGAGCAGATTCGTCGTGTTCACCGAGTACAGGCTTCGGTAGGGAATGTGGTAAATCCCGTCCGCGTAGCGCTGCTTGGCGCCGTCCCCTTCGGCGTACATGCCCTTCGGCGGATGCAGATCTATGGACCAGCCGCCGAACGCGACCCGGTCGGCGAATTCGGTCTGGCCGAGGATGTCGCCCTGGTGGAGCACGTAGTCGCCGAGGAAGCGCCGGTACTCGCGCTTGCCGGGCACCGAACCCACCCACTCCAGCGTCATGTTGGCGGCGTCGAACTCGCCCGAGTTCTTGATGTGGTCCCAGATGCCGTGGATGACCGCCCACAACTCGTCACGGATGGCATCGTTGTCATGCACCGTGTCCAGCTCGCCGCCGAACTCGATCCACCAGTAAGCACAGCCGTTGTCACCGGACTTGATGATGCGGCGCTGCGGAATCGAGGTCTCGGCGATGTTCTTGGCGAAGGACGGCGGCACGTACTTGACCGGGTGCCCCGCGTCCTTGGTGTAGAAGAGCAGGGTCGATCCCAGCGTGATGCGATCGGCCTCCTCCGGCGCCCACGGTTCGAGGTACTCCGCCCGCGACTCCCGGCCGATGCGGTGGCGGGCACCCGCCAGGGCGCCGACCAGGCCGTCTCCCGAACAGTCCAGGAACAGCTCGCTCTCGAAGCGGATGAGCCGCTCGGAGCCCATCATCCACCCGGTGACGGCGTTGATGTGCCGGGCGTCCTCGGGCCCGTCCGCGTCCACTTCCCGCACGTCGGTATTGAGGTAGAGCGTGATCCCGGGCTCGGCCCGGACCGCGTCCAGCACGACCATGTCCCAGTAGTACGGATTCCCGTCCGGGTTGCGGAACTGGTTCTCGACGAAGAGTTCGCCCATGATGCCGCCCTCACGGGCGTTGTGGTTGTTGCCGTGTGCGGTGGCGCCGACGACCCAGACCCGGACTTCGCTGCTTGAATTCCCGCCGAGAACCGGCCGGTTGTTGATCAGTGCCACGGTACGGCCCAGCCGGGCGGCGGCGATCGCCGCGCAGACACCGGCCAGACCGCCGCCGACAACGGTGATGTCGTGCCGTGCGGTTTCTTGCCTCATGGTTCACGTCCCATCGGGGTTGGTTTCGAGGCTGCGGAAGGCATGGGGTGCACCGTCGAGGGTGAGGTGTGTTCCCTTCCCCCGTCGGTGCGGACGGGTTCCGCGGAGGCGCGCGGAACCAGGCGGGAGCCTATCTCCATGCGTGGATTCCCGCCGCAGCTTCTGCGGCCGATGTCCGTCGGGACGCGGGCCGTTCGGGCAGCGCACGGGGGGCGGACATCGGCTGTCCGCCCCCCGGCACCTCGTGGCTCAGCGCATCAGCGCCACGGCCCCGTCACCGCGAAAGTCGTCCCCGGTGTGTAGCAGTTCACGTACATCGTCCCGCCGTCCGGAGCGAACGTGACCCCGGCGAACTCTCCCCACTCGGGCTCCTGCGGTGTCCCGATGTTCTGCCGGCCCCGTGCCATCGCGTAGACCTCGCCGCCCCGCGTCAGGCCGAACACGTGCTGCGCGCCGTCGCCGTCCTCGCACACCATCAGCCCGCCGTCGGCGGCGAGGCAGATGTTGTCCGGGGACTCACCCGGCAGTTGCACGTCCGTGCCGGGGCCGAAGACGATCACGAGCGTGAGGCGGCGCCGCTTCGGCTCGTACCGCCACACCTGGCCGTAGTGGTCGGCGGCCGACCCCTGCGAGCTGTGCGCGAAGCTGGAGACGAAGTAGACCGAGGAGCCGCCCCAGTAGCAGCCCTCCAGCTTCTGCGCGTGCGTGATGCCCTTCGGGCCGAAGTCCTGGAACCGGATCGGCGTCTCGGACGCCAGCGGATCCGGTACGGGGACCCACTCGATGCCCTCGAAGCTCGCCCCGGTCTCCTGGACCACGGAGAGGTCGGGCACGCCCGGCACCCGCATGGCTTCCAGATGGCCGCCGGCCCGCAGCGAGCCCGTACCGCCGAGCGGTTTGTTCGGCAGGAAGCGGTAGAAGAGCCCGAACGGCTTGTCGAACGCGTCCTCCGTCTCGTAGACGATCCCGCTCTTCGGGTCGATTGCGATGGCCTCGTGCTGGAAGCGGCCCATCGCGGTGAGCGGCACGGCCCCGGTGCGGTGCGGATCGGCGCCGTCCACCTCGAAGATGAAGCCGTGGTCCTTGGTGTAGCCGTTGGTACCGGCTCTGTCCTCGGTCTCCTCGCAGGTCAGCCAGGTGTTCCACGGGGTACGGCCGCCCGCGCAGTTCACCGCCGTACCGGCGATGGCGACGCGTTCGCCGAGGACGTTGTTGCGGCCGTCCAGCTCCAGGGCCGTACAGCCGCCCTTGCCCATCGGGTCGTAGGTGAGGCCCTCGACGACCGGGACCTGGAGCTTCGCGGTGACGCGGTTCTCGTGGTTGCGGACCAGGCGGACGTGACCGTGACGGCCGGCGAAGGCGGCCATGCCGTCGTGGTTGCTGGGTACCGGGCCCTCGCCGGAGCGGAGCTGGTCGCCCTCCCTGGACAGGACGCGGTAGCGGAAGCCCTTCGGAAGGTCGAGCAGGCCGTCGGGGTCGGGCACCAGTGGGCCGTACCCGCTGTGTCCCCGGGCGGCCGCGGTACCCGCGAAGAGTTCGGAGAACGCCCCGGTGAAGGCGATGGAGGCAACGGCCGCGCCGCTGCCGGCCAGGACCTGGCGACGGGTGGCGGACAGACGTGACGTTTCCGCGGTCGGTCGTGACGTTTCTGATGACATGAGGCAACTCCCTGCTGGCGGACAGGAGAAGTGACCCGCATGTGTGTAGCACGCGTATCGCCGCGCGGGAACCATGCGGGTCACCGGAAGCCCCAGGTGTGTCCCGGGCCGGGAGTGGCCCCTGTGGTCAGGCCAGCGAGGCGGAGAGCGTGATCGTCGTGCCGGTCAGTGCCTGGCTGACCGGGCAGTTCGCCTTGGCGTCCTCGGCGGCCTTGACGAAGTCCGCCTCGTCGATACCGGGCACCTGGCCCTGGACGGTGAGGTGGATACCGGTGATGCCGGTGCCGGGCTGGAGGGTGACGTCGGCCGTGGTGGTCAGCTGGGTCGACGGGGTGCCGGCCGCGGCCAGACCGTGGGCCAGCGCCATCGAGAAGCAGCTGGAGTGGGCCGCCGCGATGAGCTCCTCGGGGCTGGTCTTTCCGTTCGGCTTCTCCGCGCGGGACGGCCAGGAGACATCGAATTCGCCGATGCCGGAGGAGTCGAGGGTGACGACCCCCTTGCCCTCGAGCAGGTTGCCTTCCCAGACCGTGTGAGCCTGACGCGTGGTTGCCATGCCGAATCCCTTCAAACGGTGTGCGCGGTCGATACGGGAGCCCCTCGGCGCTCAAGGGCCCCGAGGGAGGTACGTCCCCGAACCTACTGCGCCACCAGCCCCTTCGCGTCGCGCGCCAGCGCCGTCAGCCGGGAGATCGCCCGGAAGTACTTCTTCCGGTATCCGCCGTTCAGCATCTCCTCACTGAACAGCCGGTCGAACGGCAGCCCGGAGGCGAGCACCGGGACCTCCCGGTCGTACAGCCGGTCCGCGAGGACGACGAGCCGCAGCGCGGTCGACTGGTCGGGAACCGGCTGGACCTCGGTGAGGCAGACCGCCCGCAGACCGTCCGTCAGCGCGCCGTAGCGGCTCGGATGGACCCGGGCGAGATGGTCGAGCAGCGAGGGGAAGTCGTCCAGGCTGGCGCCCTCGGTGGCGTACGCGGCCCTGGTGACCTGCTCGTCGGAGTACGGCGGCGGGGCCTCGGGCAGCCCGCGGTGGCGGTAGTCCTCGCCGTCGATCCGCAGCGGACGGAAGTGCGCGGACAGCCCCTGGATCTCCCGCAGGAAGTCGGCCGCGGCGAACCGGCCCTCGCCGAGCTTGCCGGGCAGCGTGTTGGAGGTGGCGGCGAGCGCGACCCCCGCCTCGACCAACCGGCTCAGCAGCGACGACACCAGCACGGTGTCGCCCGGGTCGTCCAGCTCGAATTCGTCGATGCACAGGAGCCGGTGCCCGCTCAGCGTCTGCACGGTCTGCTGGAAGCCCAGCGCTCCGACCAGGTTGGTCAGCTCGACGAAGGTGCCGAACGCCTTCAGCGAGGGGGCGGCGGGGGTGGCGTGCCAGAGGGAGGCCAGCAGATGGGTCTTGCCGACGCCGTAACCGCCGTCGAGGTAGACCCCGAGCGGCGCCGAGGGAGCCGCGGGCTTCCTGCTGAACCGCCCGCCCGTCGCCCGCCACCACCCCTCAATGGATGCGCTTCGCGCTCTTCCGGTTTTGTCCGAGCCGCTGGCGTGCGCACCGCCGAGCCCGGCCGCGAAGTCGCTCAGGACCTTGACCGCCCCGGTCTGGCTCGGCTGGTTGGGGTCCGGCACGTACGTATCGAAGCGTACGGAGTCGAAGCGCGGCGGCGGCACCATCTCGGCGACCAGCCGGTCGGCGGGAACGCGGGGCTCGAGTGCGCAGAGGGACAGGGGGGCCGTTTCGGCTATGGGGCTCTGCCCCGGCAGGGCTGTGGAGGACGACACAACTCTCAACCTTAAGCGCCGTGCCAGACTGCAGGACATGCGACGCCTCTTCCCTGTGACCGACCTGACACCGGCTGACCACGAGGGGGAGTGGAGTCTGGACGCGCTGGCCGACGCCTACGCCTACCCCGAGCAGGACGGTCCCTGGCTGCGCGCCAACATGGTTTCGACGCTCGACGGGGCCGCCCAGCACGACGGCCGCTCGCAGCCGATCTCCTGCGAGAGCGACATGCGGATCTTCGGCACCCTGCGCGGTCTGGCGGACGTGGTGCTGGCCGGGGCGGAGACGGTACGCCTGGAGGGTTACCGCCCCGCCAGGGCCCGCGAGGCCTTCGCCGCCCGGCGGGCCGCGGCCGGACAGGGCCCCGCGCCCGCGATCGCCGTGGTGAGCGGCAGTCTGGACCTCGACTTCTCGTTGCCGCTCTTCACCGAGCCGCTCGTCCCGACCCTGGTACTGACCGGTGCCGGAGCCCCTCCGGCCCGGATCGAGGAGGCGCGCCGGGCGGGCGCCGAGGTGGTGATCGCGGGGGAGGGCTCCCGGGTGGACCCTGCCAGGGCCGTACGGGAGCTGGCGGACCGCGGACTCAAGCGGCTGCTGACCGAGGGCGGCCCGAGGATGCTCGGTCAGTTCGTGGCCGCCGGGGTGCTGGACGAGCTCTGTCTGACCCTCTCGCCGATGCTGACCGCCGGAGACGCGCAGCGGATCGCGGGCGGCCCCTCGGTCGCCGTGCCGGAACGATTCGCCCTGGCGTCGATGCTGGAAGAGGCCGGGTTCCTCTTCACTCGGTACCGTCGGATCTGACAATCGGCGGAATTTGTCGTTCCGGTTAGCTTCCGGTGGGCACAATTACTCTCGCAGACCCCGTGCGAGCACGGGGAAGGATGGTTTCAGCAGTGACCGGCGACGGCCACTGAAGCAGAAGGGCACCCGTGGTGTTCACCAGCGTTTTGATGATCGAGAAGCCCCTCACCTCCGAGGACGTCGAGTTCGTCACCACCCTGCACGGGGAGGAGCAGATCTCCTTCGTCGTGCTCATGCAGCCGCGCGGTGACCAGGCCGATGTGCTGCTGCGGGCGATCGACGACCTGGCGATGGGCGAACTGAAGGAAGCCGCCCGGGAGGGTGAGGAGCCGGAGGGCAAGAATGCCAGACAGCCCGCCGAACTCGCGCTCGAAGTATCCCTGGAGGCCCTGCGGCAGGCAGGCTCCGAAGCGGTCGGACAGGTGATCGAGGACCACCCCCTGGACAAGCTGAAGTCCGTGGTCGACGACGCGGAGGCGGACGAGGTCATCGTGCTGACCGCGCCGCACTACGTCGAGGAGTTCTTCCACCGGGACTGGGCGTCCAGGGCCCGCCACAAGGTCGGCGTACCGGTGCTCAAGCTCTTCGCGCACAGCGAATAGGCTGGGCGGGCACCCCGTACCGGCTCCGGTACTCGTATCGACTTCTGGGAGACACACGCATGGCACCCGGTATTCCTGCCGCCATGGAACGGCCGCACTTCATCGGCATCGGCGGCGCCGGAATGTCGGGCATCGCGAAGATCCTCGCCCAGCGCGGTGCCAAGGTCGCGGGCAGCGACGCCAAGGAGTCGGGTACCGCCGAGGCACTGCGGGCGCTGGGGGCGACCGTCCACATCGGGCACGCCGCCGGACATCTGGCGGACGACGCCTCGTGCGTGGTCGTCTCCAGCGCCATCCGCGCCGACAACCCGGAGCTGCTGCGCGCCGCCGAGCTGTCGGTCCCCGTCGTGCACCGCTCCGACGCGCTCGCCTCGCTCATGGGCGGCCTGCGCGCCATCGCGGTGGCCGGTACGCACGGCAAGACGACCACCACGTCGATGCTGGCCGTCGCCCTGACCGAGCTGAACCTCGACCCCTCGTACGCCATTGGCGGCGACCTGGCCGGCCCCGGCACCAACGCCGCGCACGGCGAGGGCGCGATCTTCGTCGCCGAGGCGGACGAGAGCGACCGCAGCTTCCAGAAGTACGACCCCGAGGTCGCGATCGTCCTCAACGTCGAGCTGGACCACCACGCGAACTACGCCTCGATGGACGAGATCTACGAGTCGTTCGAGGCCTTCACCGGCAAGATCGTCCCGGGCGGCACCCTGGTGATCGCCGCCGACCAGGCCGGCGCCGTCGAGCTGACCGGGCGGGTCCGTGCCCTCCCCTCGCTGAACGTCGTCACCTACGGCGAGTCCGAGACCGCCGACGTACGGGTCCACAAGATCACCCCGCGCGGTCTGACCAGCGAGGTCACGGTCATCCTGAACGGGAAGTACCTCACGTTCACGGTCTCCGTGCCCGGCCGCCACTACGCCCTCAACGCCGTCGCGGCCCTCGCCGCCGGTGTCGCCCTCGGCATCCCGGCCCACAACCTGGCCTCGGCCCTCGGCAAGTACACCGGGGTCAAGCGCCGCCTCCAGCTCAAGGGCGAGGCGGCGGGCGTGCAGGTCATCGACTCGTACGCGCACCACCCCACCGAGATGACCGCGGACCTCGAAGCGATGCGCGGCGCCGCGTCCGACGCACGCCTCCTGGTCGTGTTCCAGCCCCACCTCTTCTCCCGCACCCAGGAGCTGGGCACCGAGATGGGCCAGGCCCTCGCGCTGGCCGACGGCTCCGTGGTGCTGGACATCTACCCGGCCCGCGAGGACCCGATTCCCGGTATCACCAGCGACCTGATCATCGACGCCGCGCGCTCCGCGGGCGCCGACGTCACCGCCGTCCACGACAAGGCCGCGGTCCCGGGGACCATCGCGGGAATGGCGAAGCCCGGCGACCTCGTTCTCACCATGGGAGCGGGCGACGTCACGGACCTCGGCCCGCAGATCCTGGACCATCTGTCGAGCTGAGGGAGCGCCGTGTCGTACGACATCGAGAAGCCGGACGAGCAGTGGCGGGCGGAGCTGACGCCGGCCGAGTACGCGGTCCTGCGCCAGGCCGGCACCGAACCCGCCTTCGTCGGTGAATACACCGACACCAAGACCACGGGCGTCTACTCCTGCCGCGCCTGCGGTGCCGATCTGTTCCGCTCGGACACCAAATTCGAGTCGCACTGCGGCTGGCCGTCCTTCTACGACCCGAAGGACACGGACGCGGTCGAACTGATCCAGGACCGCAGCCACGGCATGGTCCGCACCGAGGTCCGCTGCGCCCGCTGCGGATCGCACCTCGGCCATGTCTTCGAGGGCGAGGGCTACCCGACCCCGACGGACCAGCGGTACTGCATCAACTCGATCTCGCTGCGCCTGGCCCCGGACGAGGGCTGAGGGACGAGAGCCGGGACGGGTGCCCCGGAACGAACGCGTTCCGGGGCACCCGCTCCGGCGTACGGGCTCAGTGCACGTCCCTGCGCATCGGCACCAGGACCGCAACGAACGCCGCGGCCAGGGCGTAGCCGGCGAGCAGCAGTCCGCCACCGACGGGGGAGAGCAGCGGCACCGGGCCGGTCGCCAGCTCCGCGGCCATCGTGTCCGCGACATAGCTGAAGCCGGTCAGGGACGCCGTGGCGCCACCGGGCAGCACCGGGTAGAGGTGTTTGACGCCCGGGATCATCATCAGCAGGTACTCGCCCGCGTGCAGATAACCGACGACGACGGCCAGCGCCGCGACCTGGTGGCGGATCAGTGCCCCCGCGGCCACGCCCAGCAGGGTGTACACCGCCATCGCCAGGGCCGGCCCGAGCAGCAGCGCCAATACTTCACCGGTGGTCATGCCGGGGGTCACCCCGCGTGCCGCGGCGCCCCCGAAGAAGGCGGCCCCGGCGGTGCCGGTGAGCACCAGCCCGTACAGCAGGCCGGCGACGCCGTACGCGACGAGCTTGGCGGTGAGCACCTGCCGGCGCCGCGGGGCGTGGAGAAAGGTGTACGTGGCGGTGCGGTGCCGGTATTCCCCGGTCGTCGCCAGTGTGCCGAGCGCGGCCGGCAGGAACACCGTGAAGCTCAGCATCCCGAGAACGGAGCGGACGCCGTCCTCGGTGTCCAGGCCGGGCGCCGGCGGATCGAAATTCTCCGGGCCGACCAGCGTCATCACCCCCACCATGCCGCCGCCCAGGGCGACGGCCGCGAGGAGTGCCCACAGTCGGAGACGGGTGGCGGACAGTCGCCGGAACTCCGCCTTGATCAGTGCGTTCATCGCCGGTCCCGTTCCTCGTTCGTCAGTACCGGCGGCCGGTCGTGGCCGGCCGGTGCGTCGTCTCCCGCCAGCCGGAGGAAGAGCTGCTCCAGGCTCGTTCCGGCGGTCAGTCCGTACACGCGCAGCCGTTCGGCGGCGGCCAGATCGGCGACGGCGGAGTCCGTCATCCCGTACACGCGCAGTGTTCCGTCCGGCATGAGGTCCACCCGGTCGGCCGCGCCGGCCCCCGCGGTGCCGCGCAGCAGTGCGGTGCGCAGCGCCGCCGCGTCCGGGGAGCGGACCAGCACCGTGCCGGGCGAGGACCGCTCGACCTCCGCCAGCGGTCCCGCCGCCACCAGCCGGCCCTCGCGGATCACGACGACGTCCTCGACGATCTGCTGCACCTCGCTCAGCACATGGCTGGACACCAGCACCGTGCGTCCCTCGGCCGCCAGCTCGCGCAGCAGGCCGCGCAGCCAGGCGATGCCCTCGGGGTCGAGTCCGTTGCCCGGCTCGTCCAGCAGCAGCACCTGCGGGTCGCCCAGCAGGGCGGTGGCGAGGCCGAGCCGCTGCCGCATGCCCGTGGAGAAGGTGCGGGTCCGGCGGTCCGCCGCCTGCGCGAGTCCCAGCCGGGTCAGCAACCGGTCGACCCGGTCGGCCGGGTGGCCGCCCATGGTGCGGTAGATGTGCAGATGGTCCCGTGCCGTGTGGCCGGGGTGGACCGCGGAGGCATCGAGCACGGCACCCACGGTGGCGGAGGGCCTGGACAGCTCCGCATACCGCTCCCCGCCGATGGTGGCGGTGCCCGCGGTCGGCCTCACCAGGCCGAGGATCATCCGCATCGTCGTGGTCTTGCCCGCGCCGTTGGGGCCGAGGAAGCCCGTCACGACGCCCGGCCGCACGGTGAAGCTCAGATCCTCGACGGCGCGGACACGGCCGAACCGCTTGGTCAGCCCGTCGACTTCGATACGCAGGCCCTGCGGCCGCCCGCTCATCGGGTGCTCCCCACCCGCTGCTCGATGAGCCGCGCCAGCATCTGCGCGTCGTCGAGCGAGAGGACGAGCTCGTCGAAGTCGCCACCGGCGGCGGCGCGGTCCAGTTCCACGCGCAGTCCCGGCCTGTCCCGGTAGGCGGCCACGAGCTGGCGAGGGCCGGTGATCAACCCCCAGGTGCCGATCTTGGCGACCCCGGAGGCGTGCAGGCCCTTGCGGGCGCCGTGGGCGGCGCGCAGGGGATGGTCGAGGACGGTCACCCGGCGGACCGCGGTGAGCGGGACGGTCAGCGGGTCGCGCCGGATCCATATGCGCTCACGACCGGTGAACTCGATGGTGAGGCCGGTATCGGAGATGTTCATCAGTGCCATGGGGATTCACCCTCCATCGGGGGCCTGGGCGGCCCCTGGGCAGTTGCGCAGGGCCATCGCACTGCCGCATTTGCCATGAGCGTCTGTTCTATTAGATGTATAGCAGATAGAGTATGGGGCGTGTACCTAGTGCTCGACCTCGACAGCGAGGTGCCGATCTATCAGCAGATCCGGGACCGGGTGGTGGAAGCCATCGCGGAAGGGGCGTTGGCGCCCGGTGCCGGTCTTCCTTCCACCAGGCAGCTGGCCGTCGACCTGGCGATCAACTTCCACACCGTCAACAAGGCCTATGACCTGCTACGACGCGAAGGGATCATCCGCATCAACCGCAAGAGCGGTGCGGCGGCCCGGCCGGACGTCAAGCAGCCGTCGGACGAACTGCGGGCCGGCGTCGACTGGGAGGCACGCATGCGCACCCTCCTCGCCGAGCTGGACGTGCGAGGGATCGCGAAGGAGGAGGTGAAGAGGCATGTCGCGGCGGTTCTGGACGGCTTCCCCGGGAGGGAGGACGAAAAGCCCTGACCCGTGGGGCCGGGCGGGAGACCTGGGACCGCGAAGCCGCGGCACGACGTCCCTCGCGAAGCGGCGCGCGGAACGAGACCCCGAAACGTCATTCCGTGTCCCGGTGCGGTGCCCCGCTCCACCGGGATCAGCGACAAGAACGGACAGGTGAACACCTTGCTGGTCGACGCAGCTCTCAATTTCGGCATACTCGCGGTGCTGAGCGCCGTCCTGTACACCGCTCCCAGCCCGCTCCTCAACCCCTCCGGCGTACCCTTCGGCGTCCGCGTACCGCCGGACAAGGCGCGCGCCGCCGCCGTCGAGGAACAGCGCAGTCGCTACCGCGGTGCGATGCTCGTCGCCGCGGCCGTCGTCACCGTGCTCGCCTCGGCGCTCGGCGCCGCGCTCGGCACCCTCACCGCCGGAGCCGCCGGTTCCCTGCTGCTCTGCGCCCTCGCCGCCGCTCTGTGGGTACGGGCCCACCGCGGCGTCGCCCGCGCGAAGGCGGAGGGCGGATGGTACGGACAGGTCCGGCAGGGCGCCGTCGTGGACACGTCCCTGCGCACCGACCCGGTCCGCTTCCCCTGGGGCTGGACCGTCCCCGCGCTCGTCGTGATCGCCGTCAGCATCGCCGCGGGCGTCGTCGTCTACCCCGGCCTGCCCGACCGCATCGCACTGCCCGAACGCTCCTCCGGCGGAACCGTCTACCACATGTACACGACCAGCGTGTGGACCGCTTTCAGCCTCGTCCTCGGCCAGGTCCTCCTCACCCTCACCATGGCCGCCGTCGTCGCCGGGCTGCTCCGCGCCCGTGCCGACCTCGATGTGGCACGCCCGGTGGCCGGCGCCGCACGGTACCGCCGCTACCTCACCGTCACGGCCCGCTCCATGATGGGCATCACCGCCCTGGTGAACCTGATGCTGCTCGGGCTGTCCGCGCTGATGTGGAGCGACACCCGCTCCATGGTCGTGACCCTGGCCGTCACCGGCGTGCCGTTCGTCGCGGTGCTCGCCGTGGTCGCCCGCCTCGTCCTGCGCGTCGGGCCCTCCGGCAGCAGGCTGCCGGAGGACACGGGCGAGGAGCGCACCGGACTGGTCGCGCGCGACGACGACCGCTTCTGGCGCGTCGCCGGCACGATCTACGTCAATGCCGATGATCCCGCGGTCCTGGTGCCCAAACGGGTCGGCATCGGCTGGACGGTCAACTTCGGCAACCCGCGGTCCCTGGTCGTCGCGGCCCTGGTCCTCGCCGTCGCGGTGGGCGCGACCGTCGTCCAGGCCGTCCGGTGACTCCGGGGCGGCCGGGGCCTCCGCCTTGACGGGGGCGGGGGCGGGGGCGGGGGCGGGGGCGAGGGCGGGGGCCGGTCGTCAGTCCTCGGTCTCGCCCCCGGCGCTCTCCGGCCGCAGCAGCGGATGGGCGACACCCGGGAACACCCGGGCCCGTACGACCGGCTCCGCGGATCCGCCACGGATCACGGTCTCGGCGACACCCCACGGCCGACCGGGCAGCACCACGGTCAGGATGTACGAGGACGCGCAGCCCATGCAGTCGTAACGGTCGGCCCAGGTCTCCACGTCCGTGACGCTGCCGGGGTAGCGCGCCACGTGCCGGTGGAGCGCGTGGCAGCGCTCGCACCGCTCACCGGGCTCGCACGTGCCGCCGCACGGGCAGGGGACGTCGAGTGTGTCGGCGGGACGCCAGCGCTGAGTGAGGACGGCCTCACGCGTGGCGCCCATGTCCTTCATGGCCTTCAGATTGCGGGCGGCGACGTTGTACGACTCGCCGGTCGCGGCCATCCGGTCCCGGATGACGTCCTTGCGTCCGCGGTTCGTCGTCATCTGTTCCTCCTGGGGGTGTCACGCAGCCCGCCGGGAGCGCACGAGATCGATAGGTCACACGGTACCGGTCGCCCCGGTCGGGCCACGACTTCCGTGGCCCGACCGCGACTGCCGGAGGATGTCGCTCACGACCGGCGCACCCGCGCCGCCAGTCTGCTGCCGAGCCGCCTGCGGAGGCCGCCCGGCCGGTTCCACGTCCGGAACGCCTCCGCCGTACGGCTGCTGCCCGCCCGCTCGGCGGCCTCCTCCACCGCCGCCACCTCGTCGGCGGACAGGCCGCGCACCACCGGACGCAGCACCTCCTCCAGCAGTGCCGCCCGGGTCTCGCCCCAGGCACGGCCCGCGTGCGGGTGGGAGCTCCAGACGGTGAAGCAGTCGGCGACATAGGCCGGGTCGGAGCGCAGCCGGGCGAGCACCGCGTCCTGCCGGGCGGCGCCGCCGTAGGCCGCGATGAGATCCGGATCGTCGCTGTGGACGAACGCGTACAGCTCCGCCTCCGGCCGGTCCGGGGCGAGCAGCTGCCCGGCCAGGGCGCCGAACGCCTGCTCGCGCACGCCCGGCTCCACCGGTTCGGCCCCGGCACACAGCTTCCGGGCCTGTTCCGCCCAGCCGGGCTCCGCCGCCCCCGAGCGGACGTCCCGCGCGAACTCCAGGAGGAGCAGGGCACCGCGCGTCCGCGCGTCGATCTCCTGCGGGAAGCCGCGCAACAGGTCATGGGCGAGCTCGGGGGCCTCCGCGTCGTCGGCGGGGGCGCCGAGCGCCGCCGCGACGAGAACGGCCCACGTACCGGCCGTACGGTGCGCGTCGGAAGTGCTCCCACCCAGCAGCAGCCGGGCCTCGCCCGCCGTGGGGGTGCCGTCGCCCCAGGCGAGACCCACCGCCGTACGCAGCACCAACGGCTCGGTGAACGGTGACATTCCACCGGCGCGCAGCATCGTGTTCAGCACCTTCACCCGGTCGCCGCCGCCCGCCCTGGCGTCCGGCGCCGCCGCGCACATCCGCAGATGCGGCAGTGCCTGTGCCCCGGTGAACGGCAGCGAGACCTGCGCCAGCAGCCGCTCCGTCGCCGCCGGATCCTGCGGGGCGATCCGGTCCAGCTCGCCGAGCAGCGCCGTACGGACATCGAACTGCTCGTCCAGCAGATCGAGCAGTACCGCGGCGCAGTCGGCCGGCCCTTCGTCCAGCAGGGACCGGGCCATCCGGCCCACGACGTCGGGGAGCAGCTCCGCGCAGTCCACATCGAGCAGCCGAGCGATCCGCAGCAACTGCACGGCACGCCCCACACTCCGCCCGGGAACGGGCGTCGCGGGGGCCGCCAGGGGCGTACCGGTGGCGAGTTCGGTACGGAGGTCGTCGCCCAGAGCCGTGACCAGCGCGGCGACGGCACGCTCCCCGGCCGGTCCGGCGAAGACCGAGCGCGCGGGCGGTTCGAGTGCGACATCGCCGCCATGGACCGCCTCCGTCACCAGCAGGGCGCCGAGCGTCGCCGTCGTGGCGGCGGCGGACCTGCCGTCGAGGGCGGTCAACAGCCTTGCGACCCCTGACAGTTCGGTGCTCGTGCGGTCAAGACCGGGAGCGGTCAGCGCGTCGGTCAGCCGCCGGGTCCGCTCCTCGTCCAGCGCGTACGGCCGCTCGGCCGCCCAGTTCGCCGCCGCGGCGCGCCCGTCGGGGCCGAGCGGGACGCCCGCGCAGAGTGCCGTCACCGCGAGCGGCCCGGCGGCGAAGGGTTCGCCGGGCAGCTCCGCCGCCACCCGGAACAGCTCGGGGGACCGGTTGCGCCAGATCCGGGCGCAGGTCTCGGCCCAGGCATCGCCCACCGGCTCGCCGGGGCGCGCCCCGGCGCAGTCGCGCACCAGGAACGCGCCGTCCGGGCCGGTCGGTTCGGGGGCGTCCTCCGGCAGCACCCCGACGACCTGGTGCGGGGAATCGGACGGCCGGCGGGTATAGGTCGTGAAGGTCAGCCGCTGAGCGGTCTCCGGCGGCAGTACGGCTCCGGCCAGGGCGATCCACCGGGCCACATCGGCGCACTGCCGCTCCACGAGAACGAGCCGCGCCCGCGCCGGTTCCTCGCACACCCGGCGCAGGTCGGCGAAGACCGCCGCCAGCCAGGGGCTCCGGGAGACCGCGAAGTCGTTGAGCGCCTCGGGACCGAAGGCGGCGGAGGCGGGCAGGGCGGCCATGGGGCCGGGGGTGCCGCCGACCGGCGCGACGGAGGCCCAGTTCGGCGACCGCCAGGCCGTGATCGGCAGCGCGTCGCCCGGCAGCCGGGTACCGGCCGGAAGGTGCACCGCGTGCGCGTGGAAACCGCCGGCGCCGGGGCCGCCGAGCGCCACGGTGCGGCTCAGCAGATGACTGCCGTCGGACAGGGTGCTGAAGCTGAACGCCTCCGGAAAGGAACGGAGTTCGCCGGTGGTGGGGTGGTAAGGAGCTCCGGCGGGCGGCTCGTAGCCGAGGAGCTGCTCGGCCTCCGCCAGCACCGGCGTGGGTATGCCGGCGCTGACGGCCGTGAACCGTGCGCCGCCCCCGTCGTCCCCCGCGGTGGCAGAGGTGTAGTGCAACTGCGCGAGGCTCATGCGTCGGCCCTCTTCGTCCTTGCCGCGACGTCCCCGTACCGTCAGCACGCCCGCTCCGCAGGCCGCCCGTCGAGGGCGCGCCGTCCGGGCGCAGCGACGACCCCGGCGGGGAGCGGTCCGCAATCGCGGGAGCGACGCTATCAAGGCACACCGCCTCGCACGCACCCCGCCGGAAGGTCGCCCGGGGCCTTCGTCCGGACCCGGCCGGGCTCGTGGGGCCCGGCGCGCGGCGAGCCCCGCTCAATGCGCCTCCGTCACCCAAATGGCCCCGGCACCCGCTGCCCCTCCGGTCGTTGATCGTCTTCGGATTGCTCAATCCCCCGAGGGCACTGCTCATTGGGCCCAAGGATCCCTCTGTGTACAGGAGTTACTCCGTTGAATCTCAAGACTCTCTCCGCGGCAGCTGCCGTTCTGGCGCTGGCCGGTCTCGCTGGTTCGTCCACGGCCAACGCGGTTCCCGGCACGGTCTCCGGCGACGGCGGCAACCGCATCGGCACCCTGCGTGTCAACGGCGACGCCTACGTGAAGGAGGGCGGTCTCAGCGCCACATGGGTCAAGGAGTCGGGGGGCGTCAAGCAGATCACCCTCTCCGGCAACCGCATCGGCGTCCTCACCGGTGACGGTGTCGCCTGGGTGAAGGAGGGCGGCCTGAGCGCCACGTGGGTCAAGGAAGCCACGGACGTCAAGCAGATCGCCCTGTCCGGCAACCGCATCGGCGTCCTGAAGGACACCGGCGGGGCCTACGTGAAGGAGGGCGGCCTGAGCGCCACGTGGGTCAAGGAGTCCGACAAGGTCAAGGAGCTCGAACTGTCGGGCAACCGCATCGGTGTCGTCACCGGTGACGGTGTCGCCTGGGTGAAGGAGGGCGGCCTCAGCGCCTCCTGGGTGAGGGAGTCCGACAACGTCATCGGCATCGACCTGGCCGGCAACCGCATCGGCGTCCTCACCGGCAACGGTGTCGCCTGGGTGAAGGAAGGCGGCCTCAGTGCCTCCTGGGTCCGGGAGGCCGACGACATCATCCAGCTCGAACTGTCGGGCAACCGCATCGGCGTCCTGAAGGACAACGGTGAGGCACACGTGAAGGAGGGCGGCCTCAGCGCGACCTGGGTCCACGAGTACAACCAGGCCATCCAGATCGCCCTGTCCGGCAACCGCATCGGTGTGCTCAAGGGTGACGGCGACGCCCGGGTGAAGGAGGGCGGCCTGAGCGCGACGTGGGTCCTGGAGGCCAACAACGTCACCGAGCTGGCCCTCTCCTGACGAGTGGCGCGTGACGCTCGACGAGTGACGCGTGACATGTCGCGTCGGACCTGTAACACCTGATACCGCGCCGCGCCGCGCACCGGAGCCGACTCGGTGTGTGGTGCGGCGCGGCGCGGTGTGGTCAGTCAGGAGCGGGGGGCGCCCTCCCGGGTCGAGACGGTGACGTGCTGGACGCGCATCGGGTGTCCCGGTTCGGTGCCGGGGCCAGCGGTGGCGCCGTCGGCGGCCGGGAGTTTGCCGCCCATGGCCACGTTCAGGATCAGGAACAGCCCGTGGTGCACCGCCCGGTCCCACGTCCGGGAGTCCATTCCCGCCTCGGTGACCCGGTGGTGGACACGGCCGTCCAGGTACCAGCGCACTTCCTCGGCACCGGGCGTCAGATCGACCTCGACGGCGTAGGAGTGGAAGGCGGTACGGCAGCCGGGGCACGGCCGCGGTCCCGAGGTGAGGCCCACCGGCTCTTCGCAGGGGCCGCCTTCGAGGGTGCCGCAGTGCATGCTGCCGAAGACGGTGTCGCGGCCGTTGACGGACTCCATGACGTCGAGTTCACCGACCGAAGGCCACCCCGTGAAGCCGTCGCGGAGCTTCGCTCCCAGGGTCCAGAAGGCCGGCCAGTAGCCCGCCGCCGCGGAGCCGGTGACATCGGGCAGCGCGATGGACGCCTCGATCCGCATCACACCGCCGGGGGGCGGCGCGAAGTCCGCCCGCCGGGACTCGATCCGGCCGGAGTGCCACTTGCCGTTCCTGAGCGTGGGGACGATCTCCAGTGCACCTTTCCCGTCCAGGCGCACGTTGTCGGTCGAGTCCGTCATGGTCTCGATCTCACCGGTTCCCCACTGCGGGGCCGGGCAGCCCGGATAGCAGGTGCCGATGTCGTACTTCCAGCGGGCGGCGGACGGGCGGCTGCCCGCCGGCCCTTCGAAGTCGTCGTGCATGATCCGGGTCCAGCCGTCCGACTCCGGCCCCGGGCCGCCGGACAGTGCTCCGGCCTCCGTGAGGAGCCGTTCGAGCCGGGGCGTGAGGACCACGGCGGCGACATCGGTCAGATGGGCGTCGTCCCGGTACAGCAGGATCCGGTCCAGCACCGCCGGGCAGGTCGTCCCCTTCGGCGGGCACAGGACCGGGTCGACCGACACGGCCCGCACCCCGGGCAGCCGGCCGGACGCGATCCGCCGCGCCAGCGGGTCGGGCCACCGTGCGGTGTCGCGGTCGAACGCACATGCCTCCGGGTCCGTGGTGTGCCCGGAGACGCAGGCCGGGATGTCCTTCCCCGGCACGGGGGTGTCCTCCAGGTACACGATCGGGACCCCGAGCGCACGCAGGGGCTCGAGCGTCTTCTCCCAGCCCCTGGTGAGGAGTCGCTGGTCATCGGTGTAGCGGTTGAGGGAGGCGATCACGACGAGACGGGGCTTGGGCCCCTTGCCGAGCCGGGCCAGGGTGTCCGTGCGCCAGGTGTCGCACTCGTGATAGGTGCGGCCCAACTGGGGATTGACCACACGCAGTTCCGGCAGCGGGCAGCCCTGCTTCACCAACTCCTCAAGGGCCCAGCCGCGTTGGGCCGCCAGGGCGAGCATCGGGGAGAACCACTGACCGGCATGCGAGTCGCCGAGCAGGACGATCCGGTCCGGGCTGTCGGTCGCCCCGAACAGGCAGGGCGGACTGCTGGTCACCGGCGGTGCCACCTCACAGGCCCCGTCCGGCGGGAAGTCCTTGCGCGCCTGCACGGGACTGGGTACCACGGGGCCGTCCTTGAACGGCGTGCCGTTCCGTGACAGCAGATGCGGGCCCTCGGCCGCGCCCGGCGGCAGGCCCTTCACGTCCACCGGTGCGGCCGGGCCCAGCAGACGCAGGGTCGTGGTGCCCATCACCAGCGCGAGGACGACCGGGATGGCGACGGCCGACACCCCCACCGACAGTCCACGCCGGGGCAGTTCGGACACGGTCCTGCTGTGACGCACCGGCTGCTCGACCCAGCGCATGGTGGCCAGCGCGGGCAACGCGGACGCCACCGTCAGCGCTGCCTTCGCCGGCCAGTCCAGAGCGCCGAGGCGGGCCTCGGCGAGTACGAGTACGGGCCAGTGCCACAGGTAGAGGGTGTAGGAGAGCCGTCCGACCGCGCGGGGTGCCCGGCCCGCCAGCAGCCGCCCCACCCCGTACGCGTCCAGGCCGTTCGCGCTCCCGCCGGCCGACCGGTCGGGTATCCCGGCCAGGATGACCGCTGCCGTGGCCAGCGTCGGCACGAGCGCCGCGTATCCGGGGTACGGGGTCGACGCGTCGTACTCGACCATGCACCACAACAGTGCCCCTGCCCCCGCCCACCCGCACAGCAGACGCAACGGGCGGGGGCCGCGCAGCAGGTGCCAGGGCAGCAGTGCCAGTAACGCACCGATGTCGAACTGCCATACCCGCGAGGGAGTTCCGAGGTATGCCAGCGAAACGGAGTCACTTGTCCAGCGCAGCGACAGGGCGAAGGAGCCGAGCGTCAGCAGTACGGTGAAGGCGGTCACCGCCGACCGCACGGCGCGCCCCCGGCGTGCCGCCCTGGCGGCGACATACACGCACCCGGCGAGCAGTGGGGCCCAGAAGAGATAGAACTGCTCCTCCACCGCCAGCGACCAGAAGTGCAGCAACGGGCTCTGGTCGTGGCCTGCCGCGAGGTAGTCGGTCTGCTGCTGGACGAAGCGCCAGTTGGCGGCGGACAGCGCCGCGGCCACCACGTCGTACTCCAGCTCGGTGCGGCGCAGCGGGACGGTGAGCCAGGCCCCGGCCAGTGCGACGGCGCCGAGGACCACGGCGGCGGAGGGCAGCAGCCGGCGGGCCCGGCGGGAGAAGAACTCGCCGAGCCGGATGCGCCCGGTGGTGACGGCCTCACGCACCAGGAGCCCGGTGATCAGATGGCCGGAGATGACGAAGAAGACATCCACTCCGACGAATCCGCCGGTCAGGCCGGGCACGGCCGCGTGGAAGGCGAGGACCCCGAGCACTGCGACCGCGCGCAGCCCCTCGATGTCTGGGCGGAACCCGGGGCGACGGAAGCCGGGAGCCATGGTCGTGGACATTGATCTGACGGGCCTTTCAACTCAGCCAGGGCAGCATCGGGTTGACCCAACCGGATGCGAGCAGGGCGGTGAGCAGGAGAAGTGTTGTGGCGGCCAGCGCTTCGGGCCAGCGCCTGGGCAGCAGGGAGCGCCCCGTGGGACGTACCGGCCGCGCGGGCCCGCGTGCCGGGCCGGCGGGGCGCAGTTCGGTCAACAGGTCACGTATCAGAGGCAGGTTGATCTGGCACTGCACCAACAGGTAGAGGATGAGACCCCAGTTGGGTTCCCAGCCGTTGCGGGCCACCGCCAGGGCGAGCCCGGCGGCGGCCGCGCCGGTGGAGCAGCAGAGCCAGGCGAGGGAGACGATCACGACCCGGCGGGCCATGCCGCCCTTCGCCGCATCGCCGGCCCCGGTGGGCACCCAGGCCGCGCTGCGGCCGCGGAGGGTGTGCAGAAAGGCGGCCCCGGCGGCGACGCTCGTCAGGACGTTGGCCCGGATCACCTCCACCCGCCAGCGAGTCCGGCTGATCCGCGGCAGCAGTACGTGCCAGAGCCAGAGCGGGGCGAGCAGCGGCAGCACGTGCCAGGGGCGGACGTCGTCGGGGTACCGGAACAGCATCACCAACGGCGGCAGCGGAGCGGCGAAGGTGTTCACCGCCGTCGTCAGGTAGCCGACGATGCCCTCGTAGAAGCACAGCCGCATCCGCCAGGGGGCGCCCATGCGCTTGAGGACGGGCGTCCCCAGCAGATGCAGATTGCCCATCGCCCAGCGGTACTGCTGGTTGACGAAGGACGCCAGGTTGTCCGGCGAGGTGCCCTTGGCCACCAGCACCGGAACGTACAGGGTGCGGAACCCCTGTTCGTGGAGTGCGAGCCCGGTGAACAGGTCCTCGCTGTGGTCGAGCCTGGCGAAGCCGCCGGCCAGGTCGATGGCGCTGCGGCGGTAGACCGCGTTGCTGCCGCAGCAGATCGCGGCGTCGCTCGCGTCCCGGGACGGCTGGATCCAGCGGAAGAACCACTCCTGGGCCGATCCGGCGGCGCGCTGGATCCAGCTCATCGACCCGTAGGTGTCGAAGCACTGGGGGCTCTGCACGATACCGACACCCGGGTCGGCGAGATACGGGACGAGATGACGCAGGAAGTCGGGTCTGGGCGCGAAATCGGCGTCCAGGATGGCGATGTACTCCGCGCTGCTCAAGGTGAGTGCGTGGTTGAGATTGCCGGCCTTCTTGAGGTGACCCCGGTCGGGCCGGACGACGTACCGGTATCCGTACGAGGCGGCCAGCTCGGCGACCTCGGGGCTCGCGGCGTCGTCCAGTACCCAGACGGTCAGCGCGCCGGGCCAGTCGACCACCGAGACCGCGCGGTAGGCGTTGTCCAGAACGGTGAGCGGTTCGCCGCAGGTCGGCAAGTACAGGTCCACATAGGGCAGTTCGGCCGGGTCCCAGGCATGGACGAGCACCTCGTGCGAGCGCCTGGTCAGCCGTCGCTGGCGCAGGCTGTTGACCGAGGACAGCGCGAGGGCGACGACATTGAGGGCGAGCACCGCGAGGAAGGCCCACAGGGCCGGAGTGCGCAGCGCGAAGGTCAGCATCGTCGCCGCGGTGAGTGCGAAGGCGAACGAGGTGCTGATCAGTACCCAGCGGCGCTGCGGCCCGAAGTACCAGTAGAGCTCGTGGTCGGACGGCGGTTGAGGAAGGTGATGGATCATCATAAGACCCCCATGGCCAGGCATTTGGCGGCATCGGGTGATCCACCATACCGTCAAAGGTATAGACCATTTGCGAAGGGAGCGTTAAAAGGGAGTGTTGAATGGGGTGGCGGATCAAGGCGTCCGCGAGTGGTCCAGACCTATTCGATCGGTTGCGTCCGTGTCGTGCGGGAATCACAAGGGCACGCGGGGGTTAACAGTCGTCCAATTCCCGGGCCGGGGTGGACCGCGGACCACCGCCCCTGACCGGCGGAAATTCGCTGGCGGGGTCCCGTACGGCCGGGTATGAATGGGGTCATGAGCACATCCATGCCCCCGCAGACCGCGCAGGACCCCATCGACCGACAGGCCTTCGTCCGCACCGCACTCGACCTCGGTGATGTGGTGCTGCGCCCATGGAGCCGGGAGGACGCCGAGTCGGAAGCCGTGCTGGACGGCCTGGTGGCCGCGGCGGCGGATCCGCGGATCGCCCTCTGGAGCCCGCTCGCGGCGGCCGACCGCAGCGCCGCCCTGGCCTGGGTGCAGGCGCGGGACGGGGCCTGGGACCGTGGTGCCAGCGCCTCGTTCGCCGTGCTGGAAGCAGCCGGAGGTGCCCTGCTGGGCAATGTCGCCTTGCGTTGGGTCGACCGCGAGGACGGCCTGGCGATGATCGGTTACTGGACGCTGCCGGCCGCCCGCGGGCGGGGCATCGCCACCAGGGCGACCAGGGCGGTGACGAGTTGGGGCTTCGCCACCGCCGATGCCCGTCGGATCGAGATAGCCCACGCGGTGGGCAACGAGGGCTCCTGCCGGGTGGCCGACCGCTGCGGCTATCTCCCCGAGGGCACACTGCGCGACTCCTACCGCTTCGGCGACGGGAAGTACCACGACGAGCACCTGCACGCCCGCCTGGCCACCGACCCGGAACCGGCCGAGCCGGCGGCGTAGCGGCCGTCGAGCCGCCCGACCGCCGCCCCAACGTCCTGAAGCCGCAACAGTTCTGCCCAGAACTGCCCGTGTCCGGCCCGCGCTCATAGGATCGACGCGGCATCGGGGAGACGGGGTGGTCGATCGTGATGTGCAGCGGGCCGATACGCAGATACGGGATCCTGGCGTTGGCCCCACTGCTGCTGGTGGCATGTTCCGGCGGAGGGGAGAGCCCGGGAGAGGGAAGCGGGAGCCCCCGTCCGTCCGGAAGCATGAGCGCGGACCCCGCGGCCGGTTCCGAGGGGGACGGGTCCATCGATGCGGACCCGGCCCGGCTTCCCGCCTCCAGGAGCGCCGCGCTCGACCTGATCGGGCGGGTGATTGCCGACCCCGGGAGCTTCGGGCCCGGGGTGGTCGAGCGCAGCCCGTACGAGAGCGACCCGGCCACCTGGCCCGTCCTCGGGGCCGACTGCGTCTGGCGCCAGGAGAAGCCGGTGAGCAGTGTCCTCGCCACCGTCACCCGCTCGTTCGAGGTGCCCGCCGCCCAGGGGAAGGGGCCCATCCGGCTCTCCGCCGTCATGACCGTCCACCGCACCCGTGAGGACGCGCGGTGGGAGATGGCCGAGTCGATCGAGGAGACGATGCGCTGCCCCACTCAGCAGTTGCGCAAGGGCGAACTGATCGGCTCGATGGTCTCCGCCTCGCTGACGCAGGGGGAGAGTGCCCAGAACAACTCCGAGGACGCGCTGATCGAGGCCGGGAAGTACCGGAGCGCCGCGCTCGGTGGCCCCCATCCGTACCTCTGGCAGCAGGCGCAGGCTCTGCAGTTCACCGTGGCCGTGACGGGCAGGGGTGCCGAGGGGCGGACCGAGAGGGAGATCGACGCACTTACCACCCAGGCCCAGGCCACCATGCTGGTCCGGCTCAAGTCCGCTGTCGAGAAGCAGAGTTGAGAGAGGGAGGGGCGGTCGATGGATGAGCTGCGTGCCTCGGACCCGTCACGGATCGGCGGACACCGCCTGCTGGGGCGGCTCGGCGCCGGTGGGATGGGGGTGGTCTATCTCGGCCGTACGGACACCGGGGCGCTCGCCGCGGTCAAGGTGATCCTGCCCGAGTACGCCGAGGACGACGGCTTCCGGGCCCGCTTCCGCCGCGAGGTCGAGGCCGCCCGCCGGGTGGAGAGCCCCTGGGCGGTTCCGGTGACCGGTGCCGGGACGGAGGGCGAACGCCCTTGGCTGGCCACGGCGTTCGTACCGGGACCGGCCCTGTCGGAGGCGGTCGCCCGGTGCGGGCCGCTGCCGGCGCGGAGCGTCCGGGTGCTCGGACGGCTGCTGTCCCGTGCGCTGGCCTCCGTGCACGCCGCCGGACTCGTCCACCGCGACGTCAAACCGGGCAATGTGCTGCTCACCGTCGACGGCCCGCGCCTGATCGACTTCGGCATCGCGCGAGCCGTCGACGCCACCGCGCTGACCGCGACGGACCTGGTGGTGGGGACCCCCGGCTTCCTCTCGCCGGAGCAGGCATCCGGCGGCGGAACGGCCACCGGACCCGCCGGCGATGTGTTCTCGCTGGGCTGCCTCCTGGCGTACGCGGCGACCGGGCGGCCGCCCTTCGGCAGCGGCGCCGTCGAGGCGCTGCTCTACCGCGCCGTTCACGACGAACCCGACCTCGAAGGGGTCGACGATCCCGAACTCCGTTCGCTGCTGGGCGCCTTGCTGGCCAAGGAACCCGCCGCGCGGCCCACCGCCGCGCAGCTCGACGCGCGGATCGTCGAGGACGCACCCGACGGGTCCGTCGACTGGCTGCCCGAGGACGTCGTACGGCTGATCGCCGACCGGTCCGCCGCGATGCTCGCGCTGCCCGGCATCGATGCCACGACCGCCGGGGAACCCGTGACGAGCGCGCCCCGACCGGGGCGCCGGGGACTCCTTCTGCTGGCGGGCGCCGCGGCGGTGGTCGCGGCCGGCGGCGGCGCGTTCGCCGTACGGGAGTGGCCGCGCGACGACAAGGGCGCGACCGGTACGGCCGGGGCGGGCGAGCGGGCCTGGATCATCGGCGTACAGGCGGATCTGTCCGGCCCCCGGAGCGCGGCCGGACGGGCACAGGAGCGTGGCGTACGCCTCGCCGTCGAACGGTTCAACTCCCGCAAGGACAAGCCCTTCACGCTCCAGGTGAAGGCGCTCGACGACTGCGGGGACGCCACCCGGGCCGTTCGGGTCGCCGAACAGTTCACCCGGGACCGCGATGTGCTCGCCGTGATCGGCCCGACCGGCGACCCCGCCACCGGTTCCGTCCTCGGCGCGTACGACGAGGCGATGCTGCCGGTCATCACCGTGTCCTCGCTCCAGATCGCCTACCCCGCCAGGTCAAAGAGGTCCTTCTTCCAGGCCGCCCCGTCCGATGCCGCGCTGTCCGCGCCGATCATCAACCGGCTGCTGCTCAGACCCGATGTCGAACGGCTCGGGGTGCTGCTCGACCGGTCCGGCGGCCAGTCCGCCTACCAGGTGGGATACCTCACCAACATGAACGCCGGTGTGCTCACCACCGGGACCGCCTACCCGAGAGTGGTGCCGACCGGTACGCGCGACTTCGCACCGGTCGTCGCGGACATGCTCGCGCACGCCAGCGACGCCTTCTTCTACGCGGGCGACACGGCCGGAGCCGCCCGTACCGCGCGCGCTCTCGCCGCCACCCCCTTCGAGGGGCCCCGCATGGCCATGCACACCGTCATGGACGTACGCTTCCTGAGCGACGCCGGGGAAGCCGCCGAAACCTGGGAGTTCACCGCTCCCTACATCGACGCGACGGCTCCCGAGGCCAAGGAGTTCGCCGCGGCGCACCGCAAGAGATTCGGGGGAGGCCCCGGCCACTGGGCCGCCGAGGCGTACGACGCGGCCGGGCTCGTCATCGCCGCCCTCACCGCCCTCACCAAGGGGGCCCAGCGGCCCGCGCGGTCCGCACTGGTGGCGGGCATCGCCGCGGCCACGTACGAAGGGGTGTCCCGGACCTACGCCTTCGACGACACCCACCGCCTCAAGGGCTCGGACGCATATCTGTACGGGGTGCGCGGCGGCGCCTACCACTATCTCGGCCGGGCGCCGAGGACCGGGACCTGATCCGGCATGCGGCCGCTCACCCCGGACGACCCCCGCGCCATCGGCGAGTACCGCACCCTGGTGCGGCTCGGCGCGGGCGGCATGGGCGTGGTCTACCTGGCCCGTTCGTCCGGCGGGGCGCTCGCCGCGGTGAAGGTGATCCGGGCCGAGCACGCCGCCGACCCCGGCTTCCGGGCCCGCTTCCGGCGCGAGTCCGAGGCCGCCGGGCGGGTCACCGGACCGTGGGCGGTCCCGGTGACAGGAGCCGACACCGAGGCCCGTGAACCCTGGCTGGCCACCGCGTTCGTGCCGGGCCCCTCGCTGGCCGAGGCCGTCGCCACCGAGGGGCCGCTGCCGGCCACCACTGTCCGTGTGCTCGGCGCCCGCCTCGCCGGCGCGCTCGTCGCGGTGCACGAGGCCGGTCTCATCCACCGCGACGTCAAGCCCGGCAACGTGCTCCTCGCCCTCGACGGGCCCCGGCTCATCGACTTCGGCATCGCACGCCACGAGGGCGCCACCGCCCTCACCGCGACCGACGCCGTGATCGGCACACCCGGCTACCTCGCCCCCGAACAGGCCTCGGCGGGGCCGCTCGGACCGGCCTGCGACGTCTTCTCGCTGGGCTGCGTCCTCATGTACGCGGCGACCGGGCGGCGTCCGTTCGGCCACGGCACCGCCGCGGGGGTGCTCTTCCGGACCGTTCACGACGAGCCCGACCTGGACGGGCTGCCGCCCGGACTCCTGCCCCTCGTCGCGGCCTGCCTCGCCAAGGACCCGGCGGACCGGCCCCCGGCGCGTCAGGTCGAAGAACGGCTCACCGGTGCCGCACCTCCGGACGGGCGCTCCTGGGCACCGCCGGGTCTGTCCGCACTGATCGCCGAACGCTCGGCCGCCGCCCTCGCGCTCCCCGCCCCCGAACCGCCCACCGTCGTCGGGGCCCCCGGTCCGCCCGGTCCGTCGCGACGGCGTCTCCTCACTGCCGCGGCCGGAGGTGCGGTCCTCCTGACGGGCGGTGCGGTCGCTGCCCTGGTGGCCGGGCGACAGCGCGACAAGGGAGCGTCCTCCCGCACCCCTCCCACGTACACGATCGGTCTGCACGCGGACCTCAGCGGGCCGGGCAGGGCGGTCGGCCTGGCGCATGAACGCGGGATCCGGCTCGCCGTCGACGACCACAACTCCCGTACCGACACGGGTTTCCTGCTCGCCCTGCGCACCGAGGACGACGCCGGGGACGCGGCCCGTGCCCTGCACGTCGCCAACCGGCTGATCGCCGATCCGGAAGTGCTCGCCGTGGTCGGCCCCACCGGGGACGTCGCCGCCGCGGCCGTCGTCGGCCGCTACGAGAACGCACGCCTCGCCCAGGTCGTCGTCGCGGCAGGATCCACCACCGCCGACTGGGCGGGCACCAAGTCCCTCTGCGTGACCCGGCCCTTCGACGACTCGCTGCCCATCGCCCTGATCCGGTACGTGGCCCAAGTCCGTCCGGCCCGACGGGTGGTCGTCGTCGAGGACCGTGCCGACCCCCGGAGCAGCTGGTCGATCACCTACCGCTTCCGGGACACCGCGATCGAGGGGACCGAGGTGACCGTGCACACGGTCGAGGCGGACACCACCACCTTCGCCCCGGCCGCCCACACGGCGGTCGCGGCGGGAGCGGACGCGGTCGTGTACGCCGGATCGTCCCCCGGCCGGGGCGCCCGCTGCGCCACCGCCCTGGCCGACGCCGGATTCACCGGTACCGGCATGTCCGTCGGGCCGGTCCTGGCACCCGCCTTCCTCCGCGGCGCGGGAAAGGCCGCCGAAGGATGGGTCTTCGCACAGGCTTACACCGACCCGGCGGCGCTCCCGGCCGCGAAGGCCTTCACGGCCGCATACCGGAAGCGGTTCGGGGCCGCGCCGGCCGACTGGTCCGCCGAGGCCTACGACGCGGTCGGGCTGATCGCCCGCGCCGCCCGGTCCACGAGCGCGGCCGACGCGGAACGCGGTGGCGTCGCACAGCGGCTGTTCCGGACCAGCCACCCCGGCATCACCCGGACGCTCTCCTTCCACTCCACCCATCAGGTGCCGACCGAGACGGGGATGTTCCTCTACCGGGTCCGGAGCGGGCGGGCGCGCTTCCTGGGGCCGTACACGGAGGTATGAAGCGGAACGGCGCGGGCGCCGGGCGGGAGCGGCGCCCACATGTGACGCCGGGGCGGAGCACGGCATGAAGCGGAGCTGCGGGCGCGCTTAAGAAAACCTCGATGGACCTGTGGCGCGGGGTGCGGCAGATTTCTCCGTGACGGCAGAGGATGGTGCGCGGCAGCCGATCGACGCGCGCTGCCATTGCCCCGTCCCTCTCGATCCTCCCCGGGCCGCAGGCTTCCCACAGGCATGCCCCCGGCCCGGGGTACTCAACGCCGCACCAGCGCAGGGAGCCGCAGCCGTGAAGGCACTCGTGAAGCAGAAGGCCGAGCCGGGACTCTGGCTGATGGACGTGCCGGAGCCGGAGATCGGCCCCTCGGACGTACTGATCAAGGTGCTCCGTACCGGTATCTGCGGCACCGATCTGCACATCCGCAACTACGACGGCTGGGCGCAGCAGGCCGTACGCACCCCGCTGGTCCTCGGGCACGAGTTCGTCGGCGAGGTCGCGGAGACCGGCGCCGACGTCGTCGACATCAACGTCGGCGACCTGGTCAGCGGCGAGGGCCACCTGGTGTGCGGCAAGTGCCGCAACTGTCTGGCCGGCCGCCGCCACCTGTGCCGCTCCACGCTCGGCCTCGGCGTCGGCCGGGACGGGGCCTTCGCCGAGTACGTCGCCCTGCCCGCGTCCAACGTCTGGGTGCACCGGGTCCCCGTCGACCTCGACATCGCCGCGATCTTCGACCCGTTCGGCAACGCCGTGCACACCGCGCTGTCGTTCCCGCTGGTCGGCGAGGACGTACTGATCACCGGCGCCGGACCGATCGGCATCATGGCCGCGGCCGTCGCCAAGCACGCGGGCGCCCGCAACGTCGTCATCACCGACGTCAGCGAGGCCCGCCTGGAGCTGGCCCGGAAGGTCGGTGTGAGCCTCGCCCTGAACGTCGGCGAGGAGACCGTCGCCGACGGCCAGAAGAGCCTCGGACTGCGCGAGGGCTTCGACGTCGGCCTGGAGATGTCCGGCCGGCCCGAGGCCATGCGCGACATGATCGCGAACATGACGCACGGCGGCCGGATCGCCATGCTCGGACTGCCGTCCGAGGAGTTCGCCGTCGACTGGGCCCGCATCGTCACCTCGATGATCACCGTCAAGGGCATCTACGGCCGTGAGATGTACGAGACCTGGTACGCCATGTCCGTACTGCTGGAGGGCGGCCTCGACCTCGCCCCCGTGATCACCGGCCGGTACGGCTACCGCGACTTCGAAGCGGCCTTCGACGACGCGGCGAGCGGCCGCGGCGGCAAGGTCATCCTCGACTGGACCTCCTGACCCGACGCCCCCGTGGACGACGCCACCGTAGACAGCTGGGAGACACCCCTCATGTTCGACTCCGTACGCGACGACATGCGCACCACCCTCGAAGAGATCGAGGCCGCCGGACTGCACAAGCCCGAGCGCGTGATCGGCACCCCGCAGTCCGCGTCGGTCGCCGTCACCGCGGGCGGCCGACCCGGTGAGGTACTCAACTTCTGCGCCAACAACTACCTGGGCCTCGCCGACCACCCCGAGGTGATCGCCGCCGCCCACGAGGCGCTGGACCGCTGGGGCTACGGCATGGCCTCGGTCCGCTTCATCTGCGGCACCCAGGAGGTCCACAAGGAACTGGAGCAGCGGCTCTCCACGTTCCTCGGCCAGGAGGACACGATCCTCTACTCCTCCTGCTTCGACGCCAACGGCGGTGTCTTCGAGACCGTCCTCGGCCCGGAGGACGCGGTCATCTCCGACGCCCTCAACCACGCCTCCATCATCGACGGCATCCGCCTCTCCAAGGCCAAGCGGTTCCGCTACGCCAACCGTGACATGGACGACCTGGAGAAGCAGCTCAAGGAGGCGTCCGGCGCCCGGCGCAGGCTCGTCGTCACCGACGGCGTGTTCTCCATGGACGGGTACGTCGCGCCGCTGCGCGAGATCTGCGACCTGGCCGAGCGCTACGACGCCATGGTCATGGTCGACGACTCGCACGCCGTCGGCTTCGTCGGCCCCGGCGGCCGCGGCACGCCGGAGCTGCACGACGTGATGGACCGGGTCGACATCATCACCGGCACCCTCGGCAAGGCGCTCGGCGGCGCGTCCGGCGGCTATGTCGCGGCCCGCGCCGAGATCGTCGCGCTGCTGCGCCAGCGCTCCCGCCCGTACCTCTTCTCCAACTCCCTCGCCCCGGTCATCGCGGCGGCCTCGCTCAAGGTCCTCGACCTGCTGGAGGCCGCCGGTGACCTGCGCGAGCAGCTCAACGCCAACACCGCGCTCTTCCGTACCCGGATGACCGAGGAGGGCTTCGACATCCTGCCCGGCGACCACGCCATCGCCCCCGTCATGATCGGGGACGCGGCGAAGGCAGGCCGGATGGCGGAGCTCCTCCTGGAGCGCGGTGTGTACGTGATCGGGTTCTCCTACCCGGTCGTCCCGCAGGGCGCGGCCCGGATCCGCGTCCAGCTCTCCGCCGCGCACTCCACACAGGACGTGAACCGGGCCGTGGACGCGTTCGTCGACGCGCGGGCCGCGCTGGGGGAGTAGCACCCGGGCCTCACCCGGGGGCTTCACCCGGGAGCCCCGCCCGGCGGCGGGGTTCCCTCCGTGACCTGGGACAATGGGTCACATGATCGATTCACGGCGGTTGCGGATCCTCCGTGCGGTGGCCGACCACCGCACGGTGACGGCCGCAGCCGCCGCGCTGTACCTCACCCCCTCCGCGGTCTCCCAGCAGCTCGCCGCGCTGGAGCAGGAGACCGGACACCGGCTCGTCGAACGGGGCGCGCGCGGCGCCCGGCTCACCCCCGCCGGGGAGATCCTGCTGACCCACACCAACGCGGTGCTGGCCCAGCTGGAACGGGCCGAGGCGGAGCTCGCCGCCTACAGCGCGGGGGACGCGGGTACGGTCACCGTCGCCGCGTTCGCCACCTGTATCGGCCTGGTCCTCGCCCCCGCCATCGCCGAACTGACGCGCACCGCGCCCGGCATCCGGGTCCGGGTCCAGGACGCCGAGGGCGACGCGAGTGTGCCGATGGTGCTCGACCGGCAGGTCGACGTGGCCGTCGCCGTCGAGTACCGGGGCGCCCCGGGCGAGGACGACCGCCGGCTGACCCGGGTGCCGCTGTACTCCGAGCCCTTCGACGCGGTGCTGCCGGTCGGGCACCGGCTGGCCGGCCGGACACAGGTGGCCATCGCCGACCTGGAGAAGGACACGTGGATCGGCCCCTACCCCGGCAACCCCTGCCACGACGTGGTGGTCCTGTCCTGCGAGTTCGCCGGTTTCCAGCCGAGGCTGGAGCACTCCTCGGACGACTTCCGCGCGGTGGTCGCGCTGGCCGGGGCGGGGGCCGGGGTGGCGCTGGTGCCGCGGTCGGCGCTGCTGGGGATGGAGCTGACGGGCGTGGTGGTGCGGCCGGTGGAGGGCAGCGCGCCGACCCGCCGGGTCTTCGCCGCGGTGCGGCAGGGGGCGGAGGGGCATCCGCTGATCGCCCCGGTGCTCGACGCACTGGCCGCGGCGGCGGTACGGGAGGGGGCGCTGCCCCTGCCCGCAGCGCCGTGACGCGCCGGCCCGCGGCTGCCGGACGGGACCACGGGAGGCGTCCTCACCTGCGGCGCCCGAGGACGAACCGGCCACCGGACGACCCCGGCCACAGCGTTCCCGCACCCGCCGCGACGATCACGGCCAGGGCGAGCACCCCGTACTGCGCCGGTGGCAGATACGGCACCGAACCGGTCGTCGACACCGCGAACGCCATCAGCGGGACCGCCGCGACCAGCGTGCCGATCGCGAGCCCGGCCACCGCCACCAGTCCCGTCTCCAGCACCAGCATCCGCCGCACCTGACGGCGGCCCGCACCGACCAACCGCAGCAGACGGAACTCGGGGCGGCGGCCCACCGTGATCAGGGACAGTGTGCTGATCACCGCGAGCAGCGCGAAGCCACCGATCACCCCGACACCGATGATGACCATCGCGTTGTCCTGGTCCGACGACGACGGTGCGATCCGTACGTCGTCGGCCGTCGCGGGCCGGACCCGCACACCCGTGTACGGGGCGAGCGCACGCCGTACCGAAGCGGCGGTGGCGGCGGCGGAGGCCGCCGTGCCGTCCGTCGAACGGATCAGGATCCGCTGGTCGCGAAGGGCCGAGACGTGCCCGGCCAGTGCCTCGCGCGGCAGCATGAACTCACCGAGCCCCAGCGCCCGTTCGTAGAGCGCCACCACACGGAGCCGCACCTCGGTGCCGTCGCCGAGACGGAGCTCCACCGGGTCGCCGATGCCGACACCGAGATCGGCGGCCCGGTCCTCGCCGACCGCCACCGTGCCCCGGCCGGTGAGGTCCGCCGGATCGCCCGCGGTGACCCGCGGATCGAGCGTGCCGGACAGCTGGTCCGCCGTCACCCCCAGCACCGGGAGCCGGTCCAGCTTCGGATCACCCATCTCACGATGCGCGAGGACGACACCGGAGCGCAGCACACCGGTCGCCGCCGCCACCCCCGGTGCCCCGCGCACGGCCCGAGCCGCACCGGCCGGCAGTCCGGCGGCCGGGCCCGTCACCACCAGGTCGGCCCGGAGCGCGGCACCGGCCTGCCGGTCGGCGGCCCGCTCCAGCGTCGAGCCCGCCGCCAGCTGTACGCAGACGAACGCGACGACCAGCACGATCGGGGTGATCGCCGCACCGAGGCGCCGATTGTGCGCGGCGGCGGACTTGGCGGCGAGGAAGCCGGAGACCCCGCCGACGCGTCGTACCGGCGTGCCGAGGACCCTCATCGCCACCCGGGCGATCCACGGACCGAGCAGCGCCACGGCGATGATCAGCGATGTCGCCGCACCCGACGCGGCCACCGCGGCGGCCTGCCCGCCCTGCGCCGTCGCCGCACCGGCCGCGCTGACGCCCGCCATGGCCAGTACCGTCCCGGCGACCGTACGCACCCGTCCCGGCTCGCTCGGCTCGGGCGCACGGGCCGCGCCCAGCGCCGCGGCGGGCCGCAGCCCGGTGATGGACCTGGCCGCGAGGACCGACACCGGACGGGCGGCGAGCGCGACGAGCGACGCCGCCGTGGCTGCCGCGGCGAACGGCAGCCACACCGGCACCGGCAGTGGCAGCGGGTCCGTCGTCAGGAGCGACCGCATCAGCAGCCCCAGAGGTACGGCACCGACCCCGCCCAGCACCGCCGCGGCACCGGCCACCCGGCTCACCTCGCGGCCGACGGCCGACCTGAGCTGCCGGGGCGTCGCCCCGACGGCACGCAGCAGCGCCAGTTCACCGGAGCGCTGGTGGACCGCCTGGGAGAGGGTGGTGGCGATCACCAGGAGCGCCACCATGAAGACCGTTCCCGTGATGGAGGCGAGCAGCGGCAGCAGTTCGCCGCGGGCGCCGAGCGCGTCCGGGTACTCGGCCTGCCCGCGCTCCGGGCCGGTGAGCACCCGGACCTCGCGGTCGCCACGGGCGCGGTCGGGCAACGCCTCCTCCAGCGAGGCCCGCAGCGCGTCGGCGGAGACCCCCGGCTCGGCGACGATGCCGACCGCGTCCACCGTGCCGGGGTGCCCGGCCAGGGCGGTGAGGTGCCGCTCGGTGAGGAAGACGGCGGGGGAGCCGCCCCGGTGACCGGTGCCTACGACACCGCTGACGGTGTACGGCTGGGGAGCCCCGTCGACCTGCAATGTCACATGGTCACCGGTCCCGCTCCGGGTGGCCGCCGCCAGCGCGCTGTCGATGACCACCTCGGCGGCGGACCTGGGCGCGTGTCCGTCCGTCAGCCGGTACGGGGTGAGCGCGGCGGCCGCCCAGGAACGGCCGAGGCCCGAAGCCGCGCCGCCCTCGCCGCCCACGGTCACCGGTACCGAATCGTCCGCGACGGCCTTCGCGACGCCGTGCGCGGCGGCGGCCTTCGCCACCACGGAGCGGTCGAGCCGTACCCGCTCCGGCAGATACGTCGTCGCGGTCTTCGGCTCGCTGCCCCACGGTTTCGCCGTGTACGTCACCTTCTGGTCGGCCGCCACCACCGCGTCGGCCCCCGCGTAACGTTCCACCGGCGGCTGCGCCAGCAGCAGCGAACCGACGACGAGGGCGAAGGCGCCGATCAGCGCGGCCGCCGCCGTCGTCGCCGCGAACACCGCGCCCCAGGCCCGGCGATGGGCCTTCAGTGAACGCCGGGCGAGAAACGCCGACGCCCGTCGGACACCGGTCCGCACATCAGGCCGGGGCCGCGCCGCCCCTTCGCTCCTGCTCCCTTCGCTCCTGCTCCCCTCGCTCCTGCTCCCCTCGCTCCTGCTCTCCTTGGTCCTGCTTCCCTTGTTCCTGTTCATCGCAGCCGGCCGCCGTCCATCGTCAGCACGGTGTCCGCCCAGCTCGCCGCCACCGGATCATGGGTGACCATGACGACCGTACGGCCGTCGATCCGTACCGCGTCCCGCAGCAGACCGAGCACCAGGGCCGCCGACTCCGGGTCCAGGGAAGCCGTCGGCTCGTCCGCGAAGATGACCTCGGGTTCGGTCACCAACGCCCTTGCCACGGCCACCCGTTGCTGCTGCCCGCCGGAGAGCGTCGCGGGACCCTGCGCGCCGCGGTCCGCCAGGCCGACCCGGGCCAGCAGGTCCCGCCCGCGGGTCAGCACCCGCTCGTCCGCCGGGTCGGCGCCCGCCAGCACCAGCGGCAGCACGACGTTCTCCTCGATGCTCAGCGAAGGCACCAGATTGAGGGCGTGCGACTGGAAGACGAAGCCGATCCGGTCCCGCCGCAACCGGGTCAGCGCGGCCTCCGAGAGCGCACCGAGATCGGTGGTCCCGATCCGTACCGTGCCCGACGTCGGACGGTCCAGACCCGCGGCACACTGCAGGAACGTGCTCTTCCCCGAACCCGAGGGGCCCACCACCGCGGTGAAGCTCCCGGCAGGGACCACGCAACTGACCGCGTCGAGCGCGGTCGTCTCCCGGCCGCGCCGGCCGTGGCGCCGGCTCACCGACTCCAACCTCAGCGCGGACGCCCGCACCGCCGTGATCGTGTCCACCGTTGACTCCACCATTCCTTCTCTGCCCCGCCACGTACCTTCTGACCTGGGTAAACGCTACGAACCGGAGACCGGCCGGGCGAGGGTGTGCGATCCCGGAACGGGGGTGCAGCCAGCTCCACCCCGGCCCGGGGGAGGGCCCCACTCCGACGACGGACGAACCCCCGTAACGTTCTGCGTCATGAGCACCACTCCCGCCCCGCTGACGGCCGCCATCCGGCGTTCGTGGGACGCCTCGCGCTATCTGGCCATCGGCATCGCGGTCGCGCTGCTCGCCTATGTGAGCGCGTTCCTGGTGGTGGCGGTCCTACTGTTCGCCGCTGTGCTCATCGGGCTGCCCGCGCTGCCGGAGGCCGCCAAGGTGCTGCGCCGGTTCGCGGAGTCCGAGCGACGCAGGGCCGCGGCGCGCCTGGGCATCCCGTTCGCACCGACGCCGTATCCGCCACTGGACAGCGGCGAACTCTCCGAACGGGTCCGGCGGGTGCTCGCCGATCCGACGGTCTGGCGCGACGCGCTCTGGCTGCCCCTCCAGGCACTCATGGGCAATGCCCTCGGCTACCTCGCCATGGTGCTGTGGCCGGTCGGACTCCTGGTGGACGGGGTCGCGCTGCCGGTCGTGCATGTGCTGGACCGGCGAGCCGCCGACGAGTACGGCACCCCGTTGCCCGAGCGGCAGGGGTGGGTGCTGCGCTGGCACGGCGTACTCGCGGACCTGTCGGCCGGATGGACGCGGTCGCTGCTCACCTCGTCGCCGTCGACCGCGCTCGCCGAACGGATCGCCCAGCTGACCGAGAGCCGGGCCGGTGCGGTCGAGGCGCACGGAGCCGAACTGCGGCGCATCGAACGCGATCTGCACGACGGCGCCCAGGCCAGGATCGTCGCCCTGTCCTTGCGCATCGGCCTCGCCAGACAACTCCTCGACAACGACCCGGGCGCCGCGCGCATCCGCCTGGACGAGGCGCAGGACGGCGCGGAGGCTGCTCTCGCCGAACTGCGGCACGTGGTGCGCGGCATCCATCCGCCGGTGCTGACGGACCGCGGACTGGCAGGCGCGGTAAGGGCGTTGGCCGCCGATGCGGGCGTGCCCGTCACCGCGGAGCTGGACGGCGTCGAGGACGGCCGGCGGCTTCCGGCCGCGATCGAGGCCGCCGCCTACTTCGTCATCGCCGAGGCCCTCACCAACATCAGCAAACACAGCGGTGCGACAGCCGCCACCGTGCGCATCGAACGCACCCCCGGCACCCTGCGGGTGGCCATCAGCGACAATGGGCACGGCGGCGCGGGCGAACGGTACGGAACCTCGGAGATGCTCTCCACCGGCGGCGATCGCCCGAGCCCCCGGCCCACGCAGGCCACGGACCGGGGTGGGTCCGGCAGCGGGCTGGTCGGCATCAGGCGGCGGATCGCCGCCCTGGACGGCACCACCCGTATCAGCAGCCCCATCGGGGGGCCGACGGACATCGAAGTGGAGCTGCCGTGCGGATCGTGATCGCCGAGGACAACGCGCTGTTGCGGGAGGGGCTGATCCTGCTGCTCACCAGCTCGGGCCACGAGGTGGTGGCTGCCGCGTCGACCGGGCCCGAGGTGCTGCCCGCCCTGCTGGAACACCGCCCGGACGCCGCCGTGCTCGACGTGCGGCTCCCGCCCACCTTCCGCGACGAGGGGCTGCGTGCCGCGCTCGCCGCCCGTGCGGAGCTGCCCGAGCTGCCGATCCTGGTGCTCTCGCAGTATGTGGAGGAGACGTACGCCACCGAGCTGCTCGCCCAGGGCGCCCAGGGCATCGGCTACCTCCTGAAGGACCGGATCGGCCGGGTCGACCAGTTCCTCCAGGCACTGGACCGGGTGGCGGGCGGCGGCACGGCGCTGGACCCCGAGGTCGTGACCCAGCTGCTGACCCGCAAGTCGTCGGCCGAACCGCTGCAGAGCCTCACCCCGCGCGAACGCGAGGTGCTGGAACTGATGGCACAGGGCAAGGCGAACGGCACCATCGCCGCCGAACTCGTCGTGACGGAACGGGCGGTGAGCAAGCACATCGGCTCGATCTTCGCCAAGCTCGGCCTGGAACCCGACGACGGCACGGTGCACCGACGGGTGCTGGCGGTGCTGGCGTACCTGGAGGGCAAGGGGGCGCGCTGACGCGGAGCGGCGGTGGGGAGGGCCGGTGCCGACAGGCCCTCTTGTCCCGCGGAACGCCGAGACCATGGGCGTCATGGTGAGCATGCCTGAGCCGCAGGCCGTGATCGTGAGAAGGATTCTCAGGGGCGAGCACAGCGCACAGGATGTCGAGAGAGCGAAGGCCAACTTCCAGAGCTGGCTCCGCGAGGAGTGGAACGGGAGCGAGCACCGCGCCCTGGCCTTCTGCGTCAACACGCCGGCCGATGCGTGCGGAAGCGACTGGGACGCGCTGCCGGAACGCGACGCGTACGCCCATGTGTGGCTCTTCTCCTTCCTGTGCCCTCGCTCGGTCGATCCCGTTTCTCGTGAAGTCGACCTCGATTCCCTGGACTTCGAGGCATGCGAGTACCGCGACGTGATGCGCCGCTCCCCGGGTGGTTTCCGCGAGTTCGCGAAGCGGATCAGACTGGTCCGGGGAGAGCCGGAGTGATCCGTGGGGCCGGGGAGCCGTAGGGACCCCGGACCGGATCCCGTCCGATCGCTGTTGCGCCCGCCTCCGGCAACGTACGGCCGGAGGCGGGCTCAGCCATGGACTCTGAATATCAACTTAGGTTAGCCTTGCCTAAGAGGTGAGTGGGTCGAGGTCGCATTCGGCTTGCCTCTGTATGCGTTCAGGGAGTGGACATGCGAGACAACAGCAGGGAAACCGTCCGACGGCGTCCCGCACTTGTGCTCTGTGCGGCACCGGTCGCCGTCGGCGACATCGTCGTCCTCGACACCCGCGCCCTCAAGGAGGTGCGGCGGGTCCATGCCGAGGGCTCCTCGCCCACCGGCCTCGCGCTCGACCCGCACCTGTCGCGGAGCTGACCGACGCCGACCCGGGCCCGAACCGACACGTACCTCGGCGAACGGACCTGGGCCCACGTCATCCTGCGCGCCGGCGCCGAGCCGCCGAAACCGGCCCCCGTCAAGGAATTCGTGCGTGAACGCGGCCCGGCCGACTGCGAGGTCCCCGATTGCGTCGAGTTCGTCGATACCTTCCCGCAGACCGGAATCGGCAGGTCAACAGAAGTGATCTCCGCGCCGTCGCCTCCGCGCCCCGCAGCACCGCCCCGAAGCGTTCTTCCTGCACCGTCCCGAAGTGCCCACCTCACACCGGTACCACTGAAAGGCCGCCCACCATGGCACTCCCCGCCATCGCCCCGTACCCCATGCCCACCGCGGACGAACTGCCCACGAACCGTGTCCCGTGGGTCCCGGACCCGGAACGCGCCCTGCTGCTGGTGCACGATCTGCAGAACCACTTCCTCGGCGCCTTCACCGATGACGCCTCGCCGCTCACCGAACTCCTCGTGAACGTCGAGCGGTTGACCACACAGGCGCGCCGGGCCGGTATTCCCGTCGTCTACTCCGCGCTGCCCGGCGGCCAGTCGCGCGCGCAGCGCGGACTGCAACAGGACTTCTGGGGCCCGGGTCTCCCCTACGACGCGCACGCGCAGGCGATTCCGGCACCGCTGGAACCACAGGTCGGTGACACGCTGCTCACCAAGCGGAAGTACAGCGCCTTCGCCCGGACCCGTCTGCTCGGACAGATGCGGGACCTCGGCCGCGATCAGCTGATCGTCGTGGGCGTGTACGCACACATCGGGGTCCTGATGAGCGCCTGCGACGCTTGGACGCACGACATCCAGACCTTCCTGGTCGCCGACGCCGTGGCCGACTTCTCGCGCGAGGACCACGAGATGGCGCTGCGCTGGGCGGCCGGCACATGCGCCGCCGTCACCACCACCGACCTGCTGCTGGGGGAGGTCTGACCACCGTGGCGCCGACGATCGGGCGGATACCTCCGTGGTTCCGGTCGTCCGGAGACCCGACGGGCCGCCCGGCCGGGCACGACGCGGCGGGACAATGCCCCGCATGGACACGAGTGGCCCCACCACCAGCGATCCCACCGTCGACAGCGATCCCGCCGGGACTACGGCCCGCGCCCGCCGCCTCGCCGTCCCCGGTCACCGTCGCATCCTCGGCATCGCAGGGCCGCCCGGGGCCGGCAAGTCCACCCTGGCGGCCCGGCTCGTCGACGCACTCGACGGCCTCGCCGTCCTCGTCCCCATGGACGGCTTCCACCTGGCCCAGGCCGAACTCGAACGGCTCGGCCGCGCCGCGCGCAAGGGCGCCCCCGACACCTTCGACGCCGCCGGATACGCGGCCCTGCTCGGACGCCTGCGCACACCGGAAGCGGGAACCATCGTGTACGCCCCCGCCTTCGACCGCGCCCTGGAGGAGCCGATCGCCGGGGCCGTCCCCGTACCCCCGGACATTCCGCTGGTCATCACGGAGGGCAATTACCTGCTGCACGACGAAGGCCCCTGGGCCCCCGTCCGCGGGCTGCTCGACGAGGTGTGGTTCCTGGACACCGATCCGGCCCTGCGGGTACGGCGGCTCGTCGAGCGGCATGTGCGGTTCGGGAAGCCGCGGCCGTACGCCGAGCGCTGGGTGATGCGGTCCGACGAGGCCAACGCGCGCCTGGTCGAGCGTGGCCGGGACGGCGCCGACCTCGTCGTACGTCCGGATCCGGAAACCGGAGCCCCGCTCGCGTCGACCGGCCCGGACGGGCAGGATGCTGTGTGCCGTGTCGCGTCGCCAGGAGGTCCCGCATGTCCAGCCAGAACCAGCCCGTACCGTTCACCGCCGACGACTACCGGGCCCGCATGAGGCGTGCGGCCGACACCGCCGCCGAGGCCGGACTCGCGGGCGTCCTGGTCGCGCCCGGACCCGATCTCGTCTACCTCACCGGCTACCAGCCCGTGAACACCGAACGCCTCACCGTCCTCGTCCTCACGGCCGGTCAGGACCCGGTCCTCGTCGTCCCGACGCTGGAGGCCCCGGACGCCGAGAAGGCCGTCGGCGCCCCGGCCCTCACCCTCCGGGACTGGACCGACGGCAAGGACCCCTACGCCGTCACCGCCCCGCTGCTCGACGGCGCGGGCCGGTTCGGGATCAGCGACAACGCCTGGGCGATGCATCTGCTCGGGCTGCAACGCACACTGCCGGGCACCTCGTACGTCTCCCTCACCGAGGCCCTGCCGATGCTGCGCGCGGTGAAGGACGCCCATGAGCTGGAGCGGCTCGCGGCCGCCGGAGCCGCCGCCGACGCCACGTACGGCGAGATCCTCAAGGTGCGCTTCTCCGGCCGCAAGGAGACCGACATCGCCGCCGAACTGGCCGAGCTGCTCAAGCGGTTCGGGCACTCCCAGGTCGATTTCACGGTCGTCGGCTCCGGCCCCAACGGTGCCAATCCGCACCACGAGGCCGGTGACCGCACCATCGAGCGGGGCGACATGGTCGTGCTCGACTTCGGCGGCCTCAAGCACGGCTACGGCTCGGACACCTCCCGTACGGTCCACGTCGGCGAACCCACCGCCGAGGAGCAGCGGGTCCACGACATCGTGCGGGAGGCGCAGGAGGCGGGCTGCAACGCGGTCCGGCCGGGCGTCGGCTGTCAGGAGATCGACCGTGCGGCCCGCGCGGTCATCACCGAGTTCGGCTACGGCGAACGCTTCATCCACCGCACCGGCCACGGCATCGGTGTCACCACCCACGAACCGCCGTACATGATCGAGGGCGAGGAGCAGCCGCTGGTGCCCGGGATGTGCTTCTCGGTGGAGCCGGGCATCTATCTGCCGGGCCGGTTCGGTGTGCGGATCGAGGACATCGTGACCGTGACCGAGGACGGCGGCCGACGCCTCAACACCACCGCGCGCGAGCTGGCGATCGTCGAATAGCCGGACGAGGGGCGCGGCGGACCGGCCCCGCCGCGCCCCTCAGAGCCGGTCGGAGGTCACCCGACAGGCTCTCAGCCGTCGGTCAGCACCACGCACGACTCCGGCGGCAGGTGCAGCAGCCCGTCGCCGCCCGGGGCATCCACCGGCTCCCACGCCGCCACCACCCGGTCCCCGCCGCCCCGGCGCCGGCCGCCGCCCAGCGGGATCGTGGCCGGCTTCTCGCCGAGGTTGACCGCGATCCGCAGATCGCCCCTGCGGTACGCCAGCCAGCGGGCCTGTTCGTCGTGGGCGGTGCGCACCGACGCCAGGTCCGGGTCGCGGAGGTCGGGCAGGGCGTGGCGCAGTGCGATCAGCTCGCGGTACCAGGCGTGCAGGCGGGCGTGCGGCTCCTGCGACGGCTCGCTCCAGTCCAGACAGGAACGGTTGCGGGTGGCCGGGTCCTGCGGGTCCGGAATGTCGTCCGCCGCCCAGCCGTGCGCCGCGAACTCCCGCCGCCGGCCGTTGCGCACCGCCTCGGCGAGCGCCGGATCGGTGTGGTCGGTGAAGAACTGCCAGGGGGTGCGCGCGCCCCACTCCTCGCCCATGAACAGCATCGGCGTGAAGGGCCCGGTCAGGACGAGAGCCGCGGCGCAGGCCAGCAGGCCGGGGGAGAGCGTGGCGGAGAGCCGGTCGCCCAGGGCCCGGTTGCCGATCTGGTCGTGGGTCTGGGCGTAGCCGACGAAGCGCTGGGCGGGCGTGCGGGCGATGTCGACGGGGCGGCCGTGGGTACGGCCCCGGAAGTCGGAGTACGTGCCGTTGTGGAAGAACGCGCTCGTCACGGTCTTGGCGACGGCGGCCAGCGGAGCCGCGGCGAAGTCCGCGTAGTAACCCTGGGACTCCCCGGTGAGCGCGGTGTGCAGGGCGTGGTGGAAGTCGTCGTTCCACTGCGCGTGCAGGCCGAGGCCGCCCGATTCGCGCGGGGTCGTGGTCCGCGGATCGCAGAGGTCGGACTCGGCGATCAGCGGGAGCGGCCGGCCCAGTTCGGCCGCGAGCGCGTCGGTCGCCGTGGACAGCTCCTCCAGGAACGTCAGCGCCCGGCCGTCGGCCAGGGCGTGGACCGCGTCGAGCCGCAGCCCGTCGAGCCGGTAGTCCCGCAGCCAGGCGAGCGCGCTGCCCAGCAGGAACGCCCGCACCTCGTCCGAACCGGGGGCGTCGAGATTCACCGCCGCGCCCCACGGCGTGTGATGGGTCGCGGTGAAGTACGGGCCGAAGGCCGGGAGGTGATTGCCGGACGGACCGAGGTGATTGTGGACCACGTCCAGGAGGACCGCGAGCCCGAGACCGTGCGCCGTGTCGACAAAGCGCTTGAGCCCCTCCGGTCCGCCGTACGGCTCGTGCACGGCCCAGAGCGACACCCCCTCGTACCCCCATCCGTGGGTGCCGGGGAACGGGCAGACCGGCATCAGCGACACATGGGTGACGCCGAGCTCGGCGAGGTGCTCCAGCCGGGCGGTCGCGGCGTCGAAGGTGCCCTCGTCGGTGTACGTACCGATGTGCAACTCGTACAGGACGGCGCCCGGAAGCCCCCGGCCCGCCCAGTCGCCGCGCCATTCGAACAACGAGTGGTCGACGACGGCGCTCTCGCCGTCCGGCCCGTCCGGCTGACGGCGCGAACGCGGATCGGGGAGTACCCGCGGGCCAACCCCGTCCCCGTCGTTGCCCTCCCCGCCCTCGTCCCCGCCGCTCCCACTCCCGTCCCCGCCCAGGACGAAGCCGTAGCGGTCCCCGTCCGACGCTTCCGCCTCGGCCGTCCACCAGCCGTCCCGCCCGGGATCGCGTCCCATCGCCCGCAGCTCCCCCGACAGCCGCAGCCCGACCGAGTCCGCATCCGGTGCCCATACCTCGAACAGCATGCAACGCTCCTCGTCTCCTCGCCCCCGTGCCCCATCGTCGGCAACAGCCGCGATCACCGGCCCACGACACTGGATCGAGCCCGTTACTGGCGATTAAGGTCTGGTTCTGATCATTGCCCCGCCAGGTTCCGCTCAATACGCACTCCCTCTTACGGCTGTGGAGGCCGAGATGACTGTGCCGTCGTTCCCGCCCGGTTTCCTCTGGGGAGCCTCCGCGTCCGCCTTCCAGACCGAGGGGGCGGCCGACACCGACGGCAAGGGCCCCTCCGGCTGGGACGCCTTCGCCGCGCAGCCCGGACGGATCAAGGACGGCACCGACACCACCCGCGGAACCGGCTTCCACCAGCACTACCGCGAGGACGTCGCCCTGCTGGCCGGCCTCGGCGCCGACGCCTTCCGGTTCTCCGTCAGCTGGCCGCGCGTGGTGCCCGGCGGCAGCGGACCGGTCAACCCGCAGGGGCTCGACTTCTACGACCGCCTCGTCGACGAACTCTGCGCCCACGGCATCACCCCGGCCCCCACCCTCTACCACTGGGACACCCCGCTGCCGCTGGACGAGGAGGGCGGCTGGCTCAACCGGGACACCGCCTACCGTTTCGCCGAGTACGCGGGCATCGTCGCCGAGCGCCTCGCCGACCGCGTACCGATGTGGATCACCATCAACGAACCGGCCGAAGTCACGATGCTCGGCTACGCCCTCGGCGAGCACGCGCCCGGCCGCGCCCTCCTCTTCGACGCCCTGCCCGCCGCCCACCACCAGCTCCTCGCCCACGGCCTGGCCGTGCGCGCGCTGCGCGGTGCGGGCGCGGACAACATCGGCATCGCCGTCTCGCACACCCCCGTCTGGACCGCCGGGGACCGCGCCGAGGACCGCCTGGGCGCGGAGCTGTACGACACGATCACCAACTGGCTGTTCGCCGACCCGGTCCTCACCGGCCGCTACCCCGACGAGAACTTCGCCGCGCTGATGCCGGGCCCGGTCGAGGACGACCTGTCGACCATCTCCACCCCGCTCGACTGGTACGGGGTCAACTACTACAACCCCACCCTCGTCGGCGCCCCCGACGCCGACGCCCAGGAGACCTTCTCCGGCTTCCGGATGCCCGCCGAACTCCCCTTCGGCATCCGCGAGATAGAGGGTTACGAGAAGACCGACTTCGGCTGGCCCGTCGTCCCCGACGGCCTGCGCGAGACCCTCGTCCAGCTCCACAACCGCTTCGGCGACCGGCTCCCGCCGCTCTACATCACCGAGAACGGCTGCGCCGTCGACGAGCCCGCCCAGGACACCCGCCGGATCGCGTACCTCGAAGGACACCTGCGGGCCCTGCGTACGGCCATCGACGCGGGTGTCGACGTACGCGGCTACTTCACCTGGTCGCTCACCGACAACGTCGAATGGACCGAGGGTGCCAGCAAGCGCTTCGGCCTGGTCCACATCGACTACGAAACACTGCGCCGGACGCCCAAGGACTCCTACGCCTGGTATCGCGACCTGATCCGCACACAGAAGGCGGGCGGTCCGGGACACCGACCTGACGGAGGGTCTCCGGCGTCGCCAACCCGCACCGCGCGCGCTGGCACACCACACGTGACATCGTCGGTGAATTCGCCGAAGCCGTACGGGCCGAGGGGCTGCGCTTCGGGGTCCACTGCTCCGGCGGACTCGACCGGACCTTCGACGACCGCCCCATAGGAACCGGCGCGGACACCGTCTCGGCCGTGCCGCGCGGCAGCTACCCCGCGTACGCGGGCACCCAGATGCGCGAACTGATCCGGCGGTACCGCCCCGACATCCTCTGGAACGACATCGCCTGGCCCGGCTCACGCGCCGATGTGCAGCGGCTCATCGAGTACTACCGCTTCGCCGTTCCGCACGGCGTCGTCAACGACCGGCTGTTGGCGTACCTCGGCCGCGAGGCGCTGGAAACGCTGGTACGGGAGACGGCGGCCGGGGGCGGCAATTTGCTGCTCAACGTGGGGCCGCGCGGCGAGGACGCGACGATCCCCGCCGAGCAGCAACTCCGCCTGGAATGGCTGGCGGAACTCGCCCCCGGACTCGCGGGGGAGCGGTCGGCGTAACCGCCCTGCCGGTGGGCCGGATCAGTCCCAGACCATGTCGAAGGAGCGCTCGAAGTTCACATACCCGAGGCGTGCGAAGGACTCGGCCATCGGTACGTTGCCGAGGTCGGTGGCGGCCCGGATCCGTTCCACGCCGTCCTGCGCGGCCAGGACCCTGGTGCCCTCGGCGAGGATGTCGTCGATGTAGCCGTGGCCGCGCCGGGCGGGCAGCACACCGATGTAGGCGATGATCGGGTTGTAGTCGTTGCGTGCCGGGATCACGAACCCGACCGGTTCACCGTCCGGGAGCTCGGCGACGCGCCACCACTCGCGCGGTGTCCCGTACCCGGCCAGCTCCTCGTCGTAGTGCTTCTCGGCGGCCTCGCGGGCACCGAGCCCGGACGCCAGGTCGGCCTGCCCGTGGGCGTCGAGGGTGCCCTCCATCACCGGGGTCATCAGCGCGAGGAGATCCTCACGGTCGCCGACCGGGCGGAACCGGAGCCGGCCGCTGTCGGCGGGGACCGGCGTACCGGCACGCCACTCCAGACGGAGCCGCTCGACCAGCATCCGCGCACCGGAGCGTTCCATGACCCGGATCCGGGCCTCGACGGCATCGCGGGCCGCCGGGTCCTCGCGCCAGTCGGCCGGTACGAAACGTCCGTACTCGGGCCGCGGGGCGCCGGCGGGCACGACCGCCGCCGTCGCCGTCTCCAGCAGCTTCAGGCCCGCCTCGCCGCGTTCGGGCTCGGGCAGGGTGTCGTCCAGGTCGAAGAAGTCCAGGAGCAACGGCGCCTCTCCGGTCCGGCTCCACCACGCGATCCGTGCCACCACGTCCTCGCCGCGCGTCGCCACCCACATCCACTCGGGGCGACGGCGCCCGCTCTCCAGGTCGTCGGCGAGCTCGTGATCGAGGGTGTACGACAGTCGGCGGAAGAGCCCGAGCTCGTGCGGGCCGGCGAGCGGACGGATGGTCAGTTCCTGTGGTGCAAGGGTCACACGAGCTCCTCGGGATGCGCGGAAGTGCCATCCGGTGAATTCCGGGCGGCCTGCGGCGGGAGACAGTAGCAACGTCGCCACGGCCGTGCGCGGTGATATCCACGGCAGGGTTCCGCAGGGCTGTCCACGAGGGCGTTCGCGGGGTGTTTTGCGCAGGTCGAAGGGCGGGACACGGGCCCGTTCTGGACACTCCGGGGCGGTCGGACCGACAATTGGTCGTGTGACGTCCTCCTTCGAGTCCCACACGTATCCCGTGCGGCTGTCCGACGCCCAGCGCGATCGTGTGCTCGGCGTGCTCAGAGACGGCGCGGCACAGGGCAGACTGTCCCACGACACCTTCATGCGACGCATGGAACTGGCCCTCACCGCCCGGCGTTCCGAGGAACTGGACGCGCTCACCGCCGACCTGGAGGGCGGGAACCGCTGGTCACGGCGGATACTCCGGGTGGTGGGCGGGATGTCCGGATTTCCCGGCCGGGTGCGCCGGGTCTGGCAGACCGAACGGCTCCCGAAGCTCCTGCTCCCCACCCCGAGCCCGCACCCCCTGCTGATCGGCCGCGATCCCGGAAACGGCCTGCGGCTCAACCACGAGACCGTCTCCCGGCTCCACGCGGAGCTCACCGTGCGGAGCGGCTGCTGGCTGCTGCGCGACCTCGGCTCGACCAACGGCACCTGTGTCAACGGCCAGCGGGTCATTGGCACGGTCCCGGTCCGCGACGGGGACCAGGTGAGCTTCGGACGGATGAGCTTCCGGCTCTCCACGCCCGTCCTCGGGCCGCCCGACTGAGAGCGCCCCGGCCGGGGGCGGCGGCCGACTGGGAGCGGGCCGGCTCAGGACCGCTGGTGCAGCCCGCGTCCGCCGAGGGTGAGAAAGGCCTCGCCGACCGCTTCGGAGAGCGTCGGATGGGCGTGGATGTGACGGGCCACGTCGGCCGGTTCGGCATCCCACCCGACGATGAGCCGGCTCTCGGCGATCATCTCGGAGACCTGCGGACCGACGAGATGCACCCCGAGGACCCGGCCGCCCCGCTCGGCGACGATCTTCACCATGCCGCCCCGCCCGTGCACCATCCCCTTGGCCACGGCGGTCAGCGGCATGGTGCCCACCGTGACGTCGTGCCCGGCGTTACGGGCCTCCGCCTCGGTCAGGCCCACCGCGGCGGTCTGCGGGGACGAGTACGTGACCCGGGGGACGGCGGCGTAGTCCACCGCCGGTGAGGGCAGACCGGCCAGCGTCTCGGCGACCAGCAGGCCCTCCGCGAACGATGCGTGGGCCAGGCCGAGGGACGGCGGCGGCAGCAGATCGCCCACCACATGGATGCCCGGCACGGATGTTTCGAGACGCGACCAGTCGGCGGGCGCGACATGGCCGCGGTCGTCGGCGGCCAGCCCCGCCGAAGCGAGCCCCAGCCCTTCGGTCACCGGGGCCCGCCCCACCGCGACGAGCAGCCGTTCGGCCCGCACGGTGCGGGTCTCGCCGCGCGAGGTGTGTACGGCCGCGAGCACCCCGTCGGCCACCACGTCCGCGTCCGCCAGCCGCGCCCCCGTGAGCACATCGATCCCGCGCTTCTTCAGACCCCGGGTCAGATGGCGCGACACATCGACGTCCTCCAGCGGTACGAGCCGGTCCGCGGCCTCCACCAGGGTCACGTCGGCGCCCATCGACCGGTGGAACGAGGCGTACTCGACGCCGATCGCCCCGCCGCCCAGCACCAGGACGGACCGCGGCAGCCCCGGCGCGAACAACGCGTCGTCGCTGGTGACGACCCGGTGCCCGTCGGCCTTCAGGCCCGGCAGCATGCGCGGTCGTGACCCGGTCGCCAGGACGATGCCGCGGCGCGCGACGACTGCCCCGTGACCGGTGACATGTGCACTGCGTGGCCCGGTCAACTCGGCGCTCCCGTGCACCACTTCGACCGCCGCATGGGCGAGGTGGTCCACCACGCCCCGGTGGTTGCGCGCCACGATGTCGTCCCGGGTGGCGACCAGGGCCGGCCAGTCCACCGAGTCCAGCGTCGCCTTCACCCCCACCGTTCCCGGGCCGTGCCTTCCTGCCGCACGCCGAACGCTCCGTACGCAGCGCCGCCCAGGCGGGGCGGGCGGCGCGGGCGGCGGCGGGTGCGGAGGGCGGCGAACTGCACATCGCGACGGTGCACGCGGTGGCCGTCGGCATCCTCCCGGAGGTCTTCGCGCGCTGGCGCCGGGCGCCTCCCGGGGTCGGCCTGGTCCTCCACGAGTACGCCACCCCGGAAGCCCTGGCGGAACAGCTCGAACGCGGCACGGCCGACCTCGCCGTCGGCCCGCCGCCCGCGCACTGGCCGGGGCCCGTCGTACCGGTCGGCGAGGAGGAGATCGTCCTGGTGGTCCCCTTCGACGACCCGCTCGCCGGACGCACCTCGGTCCGGCTGCGGGAGCTGGCCGACCGGCCCTGGGTGCGCTGCGCGATGGAACCCGTGGTCCAGGGCCGGGCGTTCCTGGACCTGGCCTGCGGAGAGGCGGGCTTCGCACCCCGTACGGTGCTGCGCACCGAACACACGTCGACGGCGGTGCGGATGGCGGCCGCCGGGGTCGGAGTCACCACGGCTCCGGCGCATGTGGTCCGGGGAGCGGTCGGTGAGGACTGCGCGGTCCTCGCCGTCGAACCTCCGTGGCGGCGTCGACCGGCGGTCTTCTCCCGCGTCGAGCTCACGGGGGCCGCCGCCGCGTTCACGGATCTGCTCGGGGCCGCCCGGCCGCTCCGCCCCGGGACGCCGACGGACTGAGACCCCCGACCGGGCGAACCGCCGTCACCCGGACGGCCGTACGCCGACTGCGCGACGCGCCCGCCGATGGTCCCCTGGTGGGAAGCCGCGCCGCACACCGGCGCCCTGATGCCCCGGGGGTACCGATGCAGGCCGACGCGCCGGAAGGCATACCCGCACCGGACCTCGGCCGTCGGGCCGGCAGGCCGGCGCGCGGCCCCCGCCCGAGCACCGGCCCCAGCCTGCTCGCACCGGGCGCGGCGCACGACCCGTACCGGCTCTACCGTGTCCTGCGCGAGGAGTACCCGCTCTGCTACGACGCACCCCTGGGCGCCTGGCTGGTCAGCCGGTACGCGGACGTGGCCACGGCGCTCACCGACCCCCGGTTCACCGGCCTCCCGCACGACGCCGCGCCCCGTGGCGGCCCCGCCCCGCTCGGCCTCTGCCACGGCAGCCCCCACTGCGCACCCCGCCGGCACCACACGACCGCGCCCGGGGCGATGCCATGTCACATGCCGGACGCCGAATCAGTGTCACGTCACGTGCCGGGCCCCGGCCCGGTACCACGTCACATGTCGGACCCCGGCCCGGTACCACGTCACATGGTCGCGCGGATCGAGCGGACCGCGTACGTGCTGGCGCGCCGGCTCGCGGGCCGCCAACAGGCCGACCTCGTCGCGGAGTTCTGCCGTTGGCTGCCCGTCGGCGCCGCTCCCGGCGCGAGCGCCCGACCGTACGCCGTCCGGCTGTCCCGCGCCGCGACAGGTACGACAGCCACCGCTGCCACACCCTGCACCCGGCACACCGGCCTCCGCGAGACCGCGCTCGCCTCCTTCCTCGCCAATGTGCTGGACGCCCCCGACCTCCTCGCCGCCCTGCGCACCGCACCCGCCCTGGCCGACCGGGCCTGGACCGAGTCGCTGCGCCGCGACCCGCCGGTCCAGGTCGTGCTGCGCCGCACCGTCGCCGAGGTCACCCTCAGCGGCGGCACACTGCCCGCGGGGGCGGACGTCGCCTGTCTGATCGGTTCGGCCGGCCGCGATCCGGAACGGTTCGCCGCACCCGACCTCTTCGACCCCTTCCGCCGCGACCAGGGCCGGTCCCTCACCGGCCCCGTGTCCTGCCCGGCCGTGCTGCTCGGCCGGCTGGAGGCAGGGCAGGGCCTGCGCGCGCTGCTCGACGCGATGCCCCGGCTTCGCTGGGCGGACGGATTCCGCCCGGCCGGCACCGGGCTGCTCACCCGCGGTCCGCGGGCCCTCCTCGTCCGGCCCGGCTGAGCAGCGCCACCGGCCGCCCGGCGAAGAGCTCGGCGAGGGCGACCGGGCCCCCGGCGAACTCCCGCCCGGGTGTCAGCAGATCGGTCCACGGCCCGTCGTCCGGCAGCGCCAGCTCGGTGTCGTGCCAGCCGCCCGACTCCGCCAGCCGCAACGACAGCCTGGTCACGGCGGTGACCACCTCGCCGGCGCGGCAGAACGCCAGACAGTGCGCGGCCGCCGGGCCATGCGCGCCCAGCGGGGCGTACGTACCGGACTCGCCGAACACCTCGGGCCGTTCGCGCCGCAGCCGCAGGGCGGCCGCCGTGAGCTCGCCCTTCTCGCCGCGGGCCCCGTCCCCGGACGGCTCGCGGAACGGCCGCCGGTTGTCCGGGTCGACCAGCGCCACGTACTCCCGCTCCGTGCCCTGGTACAGATCCGGCACACCGGGCATCGTCAGATGCACCAGCGCCGCACCCAGCACATTGGCCCGCACGTACGGGTCGAGCGTGTTCGCGAACCGCTCCAGCGTCTCGCGCACCGGACCGGTGCCGGCGGCCGGCCCGGCCGCGACGAAGTCCGTCACCGCCCGCTCGTACGCCGGATCGGATTCGGTCCAGCTGGTGAAGAGCCCGGCCTCGCGGACCGCCTTCAGCAGCGCCGGCTCCAGCCGGCCCGCCATCTCGCCGCCCGGCAGCTTCGCGCAGCCCACGGCCGTCTGCCAGGCCTGCCAGGCGAGCTGAGCGTCGGGAGCGGTGGCCGGGGTCGTCCGCTCCAGCTCCGTCAGCAGTCCGGACCATGATTCCGGGCACTCCGTCAGCACCGCGACCCGGGCCCGCAGATCGGCGCTCCGCTTGGTGTCATGGGTGGTCAGCGCCGTGCCGGTGGCCGGCCAGTCGCGGGCCAGCCGGGCACAGAACGCATGGAACTCCTCCGGCGTCACCGCGGGCTGACCGGGATCGCCGCCCACCTCGTTCGCCGAGATCAGCGGCACGTACCGGTAGAACGCGGTGTCCTCGACGGACTTGGCGCGCAGCGCGGAAGCGGTCTGGGCGAACCGGGCACAGAACGCGGCCCGGTCGGGCCCCTCTCCCAGCCGCCCCAGCGCCAGCTCCCGGACCACATCGACGGCCGACGCCTCCTCCGCCACGGTGAACATCGCCTTCGCGTCCCGTACGACCGCGTCCGGCAGCGTCTCGTCGGCCGTCCGTGTGCGGGGCCCGCCGGCCGTCGCGTACGGGCGGTAGACGGGTACCCGCACGAGCAGTTCGCGCACGGCGGCGTGCAGCGTCCACGGGGCGTGATCGCGCAGCGCGGGGTCGTCGGCGCAGATCCGTACAGCGAGCCGGGTCAGCAGCTCGGTCTCGGCGGCCAGTTCATGCGTCACCACCCGGTACGCGGCCCGGCGGACGGTCGCCGTCCAGTAACCGCCGCGGTCACCGGCGGGTCCCGCGAACTCCCGGTAGCGGCCGACCAGCTCCGCGGCGCCCATCGGGTCGACGAACAGCCCGTCGACGCGGTGCAGTGCGTCGTACCCGGTCGTCCCCGCGACGGCCCAGTCCGCAGGCAGCGTCTCGCCGCCGGTGAGGATCTTCTCCACCACCGTCCACCGCCCGTCGGCCGCCGCCGCGAGCCGTTCCAGGTAGGCCGCCGGGTCGGCCAGCCCGTCGGGGTGATCGATGCGCAGCCCGTCGAGGACACCGTCCCGGACCAGTTCGAGGATCTTGCCGTGGGTGGCGGCGAAGACCTCGGGGTCCTCCACCCGCACCCCGATGAGCTCCGAGATCGTGAAGAACCGCCGGTAGTTCAGCTCGGTACGGGCCAGCCGCCACCAGCCGAGCCGGTAGTGCTGGGCATCCAGCAGCTCGGGCAGCGGCAGATCGGCGGTGCCGGTCCGCAGCGGGAATTCCTGTTCGCCGTAGCGCAGCACGTCCCCGTCCGCCCGCAGCCGGCCGATCTCCTCGCCGATCCGTCCGCCGAGCACCGGCAGCAGCACCTTGCCGCCGCCCGCCGCCCAGTCGATGTCGAACCAGCGGGCGTACGGGGATCCGGGGCCCTCGCGCAGCACCTCCCACAGCGCGTGGTTGTGGCGGGGGACGGCGGCCATGTGGTTCGGCACGATGTCCACGATCAGCCCGAGACCGTGCTCACGCGCCGTGCGGGCCAGCTCCCGCAGCCCGTCCTCACCGCCGAGCTCGGCACGGACCCGGCCGTGGTCGACGACGTCGTAGCCGTGCCGGGAGCCGGGCACGGCTTCGAGGACCGGGGACAGATGGAGGTGGGAGACGCCGAGTGCGGCGAGATACGGCACGGCGTGTCCGGCGGCCGCGAACGGGAAGTCCGGCTGGAGCTGGAGCCGGTAGGTGGCGGTGGGCGTCATGCGGACGTTCGTACCCAGCCTGGCGGCTTCTGTGTCACGGAACGCCGCAAAGGGCTCGACCGGCGGTGTCCCCGGTGGCCGGACACGCCCTACGCGGGCCGCTGGAGCACCGCCATGCTGCGCCCGACCAGCGTCACCCGATCGCCTCCCGCCACCTTCGGCCCCGAGCCGGGCAGGACTCCGACCGGGCGTGCCGTGTCGACCACCACCAGCCACTGCCGGCCGTGATTCACCGGAACGGAGAACTCCAGCGTCTCGGCGCTCGCGTTGAACATCAGCAGGAACGAGTCGTCGGAGATCCGCTCGCCGCGCGGCCCCGGTTCCGAGATCGCGTGTCCGTTGAGGAAGACCGTCAGTGCCTTGGCGTGCGCGGCCTGCCAGTCCCGCTGCGTCATCTCACGGCCCTCGGGCGTGAACCACGCGATGTCCGAGAGCTCGTCGTGCGTGCCCTCGACCGGACGGCCGTGGAAGAACCGGCGGCGCCGGAAGACCGGGTGGTCGCGACGGAGCCAGACCATCGCCCGGGTGAACTCCAGCAGACTGCTGCCCGGACCGTTCGCCCCGTCCGGTGCGGCCTCGTCCGCTTCGTCCTCCGGGACCTCGGCCGGGTCCGGCCAGTGCACCCATGACAACTCGCTGTCCTGGCAGTACGCGTTGTTGTTGCCCTGCTGGGTACGCGCGAACTCGTCGCCGTGGCTCAGCATCGGCACGCCCTGCGACAGCATCAGCGTGGCGATGAAGTTCCGCATCTGCCGCGTCCGCAGATCGAGGACCTCCGGCTCGTCGGTCTCCCCCTCCACCCCGCAGTTCCAGGACCGGTTGTGGCTCTCGCCGTCCCGGTTGCCCTCGCCGTTCGCCTCGTTGTGCTTGTCGTTGTACGAGACCAGGTCGTGCAGCGTGAATCCGTCGTGGCAGGTGGTGAAGTTGATCGAGGCGAGCGGCCGCCGACCGTCGTCCTGGTACAGGTCCGACGACCCGGTCAGCCGCCCCGCGAACTCGGCCAGCGTCCGCGGCTCGCCCCGCCACAGGTCCCGCACGGTGTCCCGGTACTTGCCGTTCCACTCGGTCCACAGCGGCGGGAAGTTCCCCACCTGGTAGCCGCCCTCGCCCACATCCCACGGCTCGGCGATCAGCTTCACCTGGCTGACCACCGGGTCCTGCTGCACCAGGTCGAAGAACGAAGACAGCCGGTCCACCTCGTGGAACTGCCGGGCCAGGGTGGCCGCCAGATCGAAGCGGAAGCCGTCCACATGCATGTCCGAGACCCAGTACCGCAGCGAGTCCATGATCAGCTGGAGCACATGCGGCGACCGCATCAGCAGGGAGTTCCCGGTCCCCGTGGTGTCCGTGTAGTACCGCTGGTCGTCCGCGAGCCGGTAGTACGAGGAATTGTCCAGGCCCCGGAAGGAGAGCGTCGGGCCCAGGTGGTTGCCCTCCGCGGTGTGGTTGTAGACCACGTCGAGGATCACCTCGATGCCGGCCTGGTGCAGCGCCCGTACGGCCTGCTTGAACTCCAGCACCTGCTCGCCGCGGTCGCCCCAGGAGGCGTAGGCGTTGTGCGGGGCGAAGAAGCCGATGGTGTTGTAGCCCCAGTAATTGGCCAGCCCCGCGTCGGACAGCCGGTGGTCCTGGACGAACTGGTGAACCGGCATCAGTTCGATGGCCGTGACGCCCAGTTCCGTCAGATGGGCGATCACCTCCGGATGGGCCAGCCCCGCGTAGGTGCCGCGCAGCTCCTTCGGCAGCCCCGGGTGGAGCATCGTCAGGCCCTTCACATGGGCCTCGTAGATCACCGTGCGGTGGTAGTCCGTACGGGGCCGCCGGTCGTCGCCCCAGTCGAAGTACGGGTTGACCACGACCGAGGTCATGGTGTGCGGCGCCGAATCGAGATCGTTGCGCGCGTCGGGCCGGCCGAACGGATAGCCGTACACCGCCTCGCCCCAACGGATCTGCCCGGCGACGGCGCGGGCGTACGGGTCGAGCAGCAGTTTGGCCGAATTGCAGCGGGCGCCGCGCTCCGGTTCGTACGGCCCGTGGACCCTGAATCCGTACCGCTGACCGGGCATCACCCCGGGCAGATAGGCATGGCGGACGAAGGCGTCGGTCTCCCTGAGCTCCACCGCCGTCTCGGAACCGTCGTCGTGCAGCAGGCACAACTCGATTCGTCTGGCGGCCTCCGAGAAGACCGCGAAGTTGGTCCCGGCGCCGTCGTACGTGGCGCCGAGGGGATACGCCTGTCCCGGCCAGACCTGCATAGGCTCGACTCTTCCACTTCTGATCCGGGTGCCTGGAGCTTGCGGACACGCCCTGGGCCCTGTCCGGCCCTGATCCGCCGGACGGGCCCTGGAGCCAGATCTTCCCCGAAAGAGGTGCGGCTACCTAAGACCGACCGGCACGGCACGCGGTCCGGTCAACATCGGGCCTCTCCGTGTCGCCCGGAACCGGGATCGGGACCCCCGGCCCAGGCCCTCGCCCGGTACAGGGCCCCGGATGGGGTGCTTAATCACTATGAATCCCCTCACTACGGCAGATCTTGCCGCCGGGAACATGCCTGCACCATAGGGGAGTTGACGAAGCAGCATGTGCATCCGGCTGCACCGGCTCCCGCTCCCGGAGTACCCTTCCTTGATCGTTGGTGGGGGAGTGGAAGGCGGTGCGCGGGTGAGCTCGGGAGGCTTCGAGCTGCCCCCAGGTGACCCAGGTCACGAGGGGGACTCCACCGATGTCCCGCCGGGGGCGGTTTCACTTGCGCAGCCCATGGAGATCGGCGCGGAACTGGACTGGGGAGCGGACGCCTGGAGCGAGGTGCGTACGCGCGCCCAGCGGGCCGGCCGGGCCTACATCTGGCTGAATCTCGTGGAGCAGCGGCTGCGCGCCGTGGTCGCCGCGGTGCTCCGGCCCATCTACGAGCCGGTCCACGGCGAGGACTGGGTGGTGGCCGCCGCCGGGCCCGCCGGGCAGGAGTGGGTGCAGCGCGCCGTCGCCGTGCGCGAGGTCTCGCGCCGCAAGGGATATCTGCTGGACCCCGCCGACGACAACGTCCTCAGCTTCCTCACGCTGCCTCAGCTGCGTGAGCTGATGGTCCAGCACTGGCCGTGCTTCGAGGCGTACTTCGACGACCGGCGCGAGGTGGAGCTGGCGCTCGACGAGCTGGAGGTCGCCCGCAACGTGGTCTCCCGCAACCGCGCCCTGAACGAGGCGGTCCTCGCCCAGGCCGAGCGCGCCTCCGCCCGGCTCCTGGAGATCCTGGGCAGCGGCGCCGCGGTCCCGTCGGCCGACCGGCTCCCGGTCGACGCCGTCGAGGAGCTCGTCGGCGACCGGTACGCGGACGTGGTCTCCGTCCACTCCGACCGGGTGCGGCTCCAGCGCCAGCTGCCGGCCGAGGATCTCTTCGGCGGTTCGCGCCGGCTCGACGCGATCGGCATAGGGCTCAACCTGCTGGTGCAGAACTTCTCCGGCCGCAGGCTCATCCGGCTCGCCGAGTCGGGCTGCCGGGTCCGGCTGCTCTTCATCAACCCGGCGAGCAGCGCGGTCAAGCGCCGGGAGCGGGAGCTGGGTCTGAAGAAGGGCGAGCTGAGCCGGTCGGTGGAGATGAACATCCTCCATATGCGCCGGGTCCGCTCCAAGCTCCGTGATCCGGGCGCCTTCGAGATCCATGTGTTCGACGAGACGCCGCGCTTCACGGCCTATCTGGTGGACGGCGACGGGACGGACGCGGTCGGGGTCGTCCAGACCTATCTGCGGCGCGCACGCGGCATGGAGGCGCCCGTGCTGGTGCTGCGCGGCGGCGGGCGCGCCGTGGTCCGGGCGGGGCAGGACAACGAGCACGGGCTGTTCGAGACGTACCGCGAGGAATTCGAGTCCGTGTGGGCGGACTCCCGGCCCGTCTCCTGAGGGGCCGGGACCGCGTTGTCAGTGGTGCATGCGAGGGTGGTCATCACCTGGGGGAGAGCACCACGAAGGAGGTACGGGATGAGCTGGCACCGGGAGGCGCTGGTCGGCTTCGACCTGGAGACGACGGGCACGGAACCGCTGGAGGCCCGGATCGTGACAGCCGCGATCGTCGGCGTCGGCGGCAGGGACGGGGAGCCGGTGCGGCAGCACAGCTGGCTGGCGGATCCGGGCATCCGGATTCCCGAGCAGGCCTCGGCGATCCACGGCATCAGCAGCGAGCGGGCGGCGGCGGAGGGCCGGCCGGTGCGCGAGGTGGCCGACGAGATCGCCGGGACGCTCACGGAGTACTGGCGCCGCGGCGTGCCGGTCGTCGCGTACAACGCGGCCTTCGATCTGACGCTGCTCACGGCCGAGTTGCAGCGGCACGGGCTGCCGTCGCTGAGCGACCGGCTCGACGGGGCGGGGATCGGGCCGGTCATCGACCCGTACACCATCGACCGGGCCGTCGACCGCTACCGCAAGGGCAAGCGCAACCTGGAAGCGGTCTGCGTCGAGTACGGCGTGGTGCACGGCGGAGCCCATGACGCGGGGGCGGACGCGCTGGCCGCCGTCCGGGTGGCGTACGCCATAGCCGAGCGGCACGGCTCGGTGGCCGGGCTGACCGCCGCCGAGCTGCATGAGCGCCAGGTGGAGTGGTACGCGCAATGGGCGGCGGACTTCCAGCAGTTCCTGCGCCGCAAGGGCACCGCGGACGCGGTGATCGACGGCCACTGGCCGCTGCGGGAGGCGGCCGGGGTCGCCGCGGGCTGACGGCCCGGACCCACCGCCGAGGTCCGGGGGCAGCCCTCAGAACGGATACCACCGCACCGCTGTGTCGCCGTCTCGCAGCGAGGCCACCCGGCGGCGGAATTCCGCGAGGGCCTTCGGGTTGGCCGGCGCGTGCTGGGACACCCAGGCACAGCTGGCCGTCTCCCGGGCCCCGCGAAGCACCGCGCAGCCCTCCCACTCGCGGACGTCCCAGCCGTATGTGGCGGTGAAGGCGTCGTACGCCTCGGGCGCCAGGCCGTACCGGTCCCGGGACAGTGCGAGCACCACCAGATCGTGCTCGCGCAGATCCGCGGAGAAGGTCTCCAGATCGACCAGCACCGGCCCCTCCGGACCGACGTGGACATTGCGGGGCAGCGCGTCGCCGTGGATGGGCCCCGGGGGCAGGTGCGGGACCAGTGCGGCGGCGGCCGCCGCGAAGCCGTCGCGGCGCTCCCGCAGATAGTCGGCGTCGGCCGGGTCGATCGCGTCGCCCGCGAGCCGCAGCCAGCGTTCGACCCCGCCCAGCAGTTCACGGCGCGGCAGGCCGAAGCCGTCCGGGGCGGGCAGCGCGTGCACCAGGGTGAGCAGCTGTGCCAGATCCCGCGGCTCGGCGGGGCGTACGGCGTCGGGCAGCCGGTGCCAGAGGGTCACGGGGTGGCCCTCGACCAGGCGCGCCACGGGCTCGGCGGCCCGTACGGCGGGGACGTCCGAGGCGGCCAGCCACCGGGCGACGGCCACCTCGCGTTCGGCCCGGTCCCGCAGTTCCGGGTGCTGCACGGCGTCCCGGCCGACCTTGACCACCAGGTCGCCGACGGCGAACACCGCGTTCTCACCCATCGCGAGCAGCTCCGCACCGCCGGACAGTCCGGCAGCGGTCAGCACCTCACGCGCACGCATCTCGTTCATGGCTCCGATTTTCGCATCAGTGCAGGTTGCCTTGACGAACCGACGGCGCGTCAGCACGATGACGGAGGCCACCTGAGCGGCCAGAACGGTATGAAGCCGATCGAATGACGCAAGGGGGCTAATTCGTGACATTGGCGAGTGCAACCGTACGTTCCGGAAAGCATGACCCGCCCGGCGGGCCGCAGGACAAACGGTCCCGGCCGGTCGACCGGAATGCCGGAACCTGGTTCCTGGTGCTGCCCGCGCTGATCCCGATCCTGATTCTCAGTGTCGGCCCCCTGCTCTACGGCATCGCGCTGGCCTTCACCGATGCCCAGTCCGGACGCACCCGCTCCACCCAGTGGGTGGGCGGACTCAACTTCCAGGACCTGCTCCACGACACCCTCTTCTGGGACTCGTTCCGGATCGGTCTGGTGTGGGCGTTCGGCGTCACCGTCCCGCAGTTCGTACTGGCCCTCGGCCTCGCCCTGCTGCTCAACCAGAATCTGCGGATGCGCTGGCTGGCGCGGGCGCTGGCGATCATTCCGTGGGCGATGCCCGAGGTGGTCGTGGGCATCATGTGGCGGCTCGTCTACGACCCGGACGCGGGCGTCCTCAACGAGACCATCCGCGATCTCGGCCTCGGCGACGGCCGGGACTGGCTCACCGGACTCGCCACCGCGCTGCCCGCCGTGATCGTCGTGGGCGTCTGGGCGGGCATGCCCCAGACCACCGTCGCCCTGCTCGCAGGGCTGCAGAACACCCCGCTAGAACTCCACGAGGCGGCCGCCCTGGACGGAGCCGGTGCCTGGCGCCGCTTCCGGACCGTCACCTGGCCGGTGCTCAGACCGGTCGCGCTCGCCATCACCGCGCTCAACTTCATCTGGAACTTCAACTCCTTCGCCCTGGTCTACGTACTGACCAACGGCGGACCCGGCGGCCGCACCCGGCTGCCGATGCTCTTCGCGTACGAAGAGGCCTTCCACTACGGACAGTTCGGATACGCCGCGGCGATGGGCTGCGTGATGGTCGCGGTGATCTCCGTGATCCTCGCGGTCCATCTCGCCGGCCGGCTCAGGGGAGGCGAGGACCGATGAGCATGCGCACCAGCAGAACCGCACGCGCCGGACAGTACGCCGCGCTGCTCGGCTATCTCGTCTTCCTGGCGTTCCCGTTCCTGTGGCTGATCTCCACCGCCTTCAAACCGGCGCGCGAACTCGGCTCCCTGCACCCCACCTGGATCCCCGACCATCCGACGCTCGACAACTTCCGCAAGGCGTTCGACGAACAGCCGCTGCTCCAGGCCGCCGCCAATTCGCTGATCGCCGCGGTCTGCGCCGCCCTCATCGCGGTCGTCGTCGCCACGCCCATGGCGTACGTGATGGCCCGCCGCCGCTCCAGGCTCTCGAAGGCAGCCACCGGATGGGTCGTGATCAGCCAGGCGTTCCCGCTCGTCCTGCTGATCATCCCGCTCTTCCTGATCCTGAAGAACCTCCATCTGATCAACACCCGGTGGGGGCTGATCATGGTCTACGCCGTCTGGGCGTTGCCCTTCGCGCTCTGGATGCTGGTCGGATACGTACGGGCCGTGCCCGCCGAACTGGAGGAGGCGGCCTCGGTCGACGGTGCGGGCCGGCTGCGGACACTCGTCTCGGTCACAGCCCCGCTGCTGACCCCCGGCATCGTCGCCACCGCGCTCTTCGCCTTCATCACCGCGTGGAACGAGCTCTTCTTCGCGCTCGTCCTGCTCAAGACTCCGGAGAAGCAGACCTTGCCGGTCGTACTGACCCACTTCATCGGTGCGGAGGGTGCGGCCGATCTCGGGCCGCTCGCCGCCGCCGCGTTCCTCGCCACTCTGCCCTCGCTGGTCATCTTCGCGATCATCCAGCGGCGGATCACGGGCGGCATGCTGGCCGGGGCGGTGAAGAGCTGATGCGGGCATCCCTGCGGACGACGGCCGCCGCGGCGGCCACCGCGCTGGCCCTGCTGCTCACCGGCTGCGCGGGGACGGACGACGGCAGGGGCGACAACGGGAGGATCGAGCTCAGCTTCCAGTCGCTGGCCTGGCAGAAGGAGTCCGTCGACGCCAACAAGCAACTGGTGAAGGAGTGGAACGAAGCCCATCCGGACATCCATGTCAGCTACGTACAGGGCAGTTGGGACACCGTCCACGACCAGCTGCTCACCTCCTTCGAGGGCGGCGAGGCGCCGGACATCATCCACGACGCCTCCGACGACCTGGCCGACTTCGCGTACGGCGGCTACCTCGCGGACCTGCGCGGGCTGCTCCCCGGCCGGCTGACCGCCGACATCCCGCGGCAGAGCTGGTCCACCACCACCTTCGGCGACGGCGTCTACGGAGTGCCGTTCCTCCAGGAGCCCCGCGTCCTGATCGCCAACACCAAGATCCTCGCCGAGTCCGGGGTCCGCATCCCGACCCCCGGCAAGCCCTGGAACTGGGCCGAGTTCCGGCAGGTCACCAAGGAGCTGACGGGCAAGGGGCGATACGGCGTCGCCTGGCCGCTCAAGGAACCGGTCTCCGTCACCCTCAACCTCGGCCTCTCCGGCGGCGGCGAGCTCTTCCACCGAGGCGCCGACGGCAAGGTGACCGTCCGCGCGGACGAGGGCGACCGGATCGTCCCCGGCACCATTCACGACCAGGTCAACATCGACCACAGTGCTTCGCGCACCGCACTCGGCATGGGCGGCTCCGACACCCTGCCCGGATTCTTCGGCGGCAAGTACGCGATGGTGCCGCTGGGCTTCTCGTACCGCCAGCAGGTCGTCGGACAGGCCCCCGAGGGCTTCGAATGGACGGTCCTGCCGGCTCCCGCGGGCAGTGCGGGCCTCGCCCAGGGGGTGAGTCCGCAGACCCTGTCCGTCTCGGAGGCCAGCCCGCACAAGAAGGAGGCCGCGCAGTTCATCGACTTCCTGCTCCGGCCGCCGAACATGGTGCGCCTGGCCAAGGGCGACTGGATGCTCCCGACCGGCACCGAGGCCCTCGCCGACCCGTCCCTGCACACCGCCGAGAACGGCTGGGCGACCGGTGTCGCCGTCGCGAAGGCGCTCCGGCCGGCACCCGCCCAGTCGGTGCGCGGCTACCCGGAGTGGAAGGACAAGGTCGCCACGCCCGCCCTCCAGGAGTACTACAGCGGTGTTGTCGGGGCGGACGAGCTGAGGAAGCGTCTGGTCGACGACGGGAACCGGGTCCTGGCCCGCTATCAGCGCTGAGCCCACCTGCGGCCGACGCGGCGGCGGATGGTCCTTTCGGTCATTCCGCCGCCGTTCCGGTCGGGCCGGTTTCATGGGCCACTCAGTTTTTCTTGCGGCCGGACCCGGAATTACCGACCGGTACGTTTCTTTGGGCTCGCCGCCCGAGCTCTCCGGTGAGAGTGAGGGAATCGCGGAGACCGGTCCGAAATATTCCCGAACGTCGGCGATTCAGACATTCAGTGGCTTGAATTCGACTCTTCAGATCCTTGTGCCCGTGCGCCTGTGCGGGTATGGGTGCCGCATCGTGCCTGCTGCCGCGGTGGTCCCTCCGGCGCGTCTCGCCTGTCGGACGCTGCCGAAAACTGAACGCGCGGCCTGTTTCAGCCTGCCCGGACGGCAATCGCCCGGACTTGGTTCCACCCCTGCCCGATTCGCCGCGATTCGGGCGCGGCGAAAAAAGAAGTCATTGACAATACCTTTCGCGCTGAGCTTCACTCCTGTCGGCGGTGAGCGGCGAGAAATTCCCGGTCAGAGGCGGGGGATTGTCGTCGTGAACGGTCAGAGTCATGCCCGCATGAATGCAAATTCAGAGTAAAAGATGGAGGTGCTGTTATGAAGTTCCTTTTCTTGCTCAAGGACAAGATGACGCCGGAGAAGAGCCTGAAGGCGTACGCCTGGTACCACTGGTACTAAACCGACAGAACGGTCCGTCACTTCGAGGGACACGGTCAGTCGATTCGGGCCCGTGTCCGGCCAGGCCTCATCGGCCCGCCGGGCGCGGGCCCTTCCCGCTTCTTGGAGACCACCGATGCACATGTCCGGTACCGGCAGCCGCGCCCGGGACGTCGTCTTCGCGCCGAGACTCCAGGCGCTCCTGCGAGACCACCGGGGCGAGGAGGTCTTCCGCCTCGACCCTGGCACCGTCGGCGTCGCCGGGGCCGACCTGACGGACCGGATCCTCGCCGCCAGGCCGGCCGCCGAGGACGAACGCCCCACGTTCAAACCCCTTCACGGGCGCTCCATTCCGCGCACCGAGGCGTCGACGGTCATGCAGGCCATCGGCCGGGACGTGCGGACGGCACTGAAGAAGCCCGTCGAGGCGGTCGACCTCTCCGGCGCGTGGCCGCACGTCGGCCATGTGTTCCTGCGCGATCTGGTTCTCGGAGCCGACCCCTACCGGCTGCGCATCCTCATGGACCGCGCGCTGGAGCTGACGCCCAAGCTCACCTGGACGGTCATCGCCGCGGGGGCCGCGCTGCCCGGCCGGCTCCGCCCCGGCGCACCCGTCTCCGCCATCGCGAGCCTGACCGCCGAAGCCGGGAGCTACAGCGACCGGCGCTACGCGATGGGCCTCTACCGGCGGGCGGCGGCCCCGGTCTGCTTCACCGTCTCGACGCTCGTCGCCAACGCGCTCTGGCTCGGATCGCCCTTCGATGCGGACACCTCGAACCGGAACATCCTGTACGAGGCCATGCGACTGCTGCCGCCCTCCTGGAACGTCCTGCGGAAGGCGTCACCGGAGTACCCCGCACTCGACTCCCGGATCGGCGCGGCCGACGACGTACTGATCCTGCCGCTGGTGAGCCACCGCGACCCCGCGCTCTGGGACGACCCCGACGAGTTCCGCCCCGAGCGCTGGGACAGTCTCGACCCGGACGATCAGCCCGGATACCTCCCCTTCGGGCATGCCTCCGAACGCTGTTGGGGCCGGCACATGGTGATGCCGCTCGCCGAGATGCTGCTCGACATGCTGCGCGGCGACGGCCTGACGGTGAGTCCGGAGCAGACCACCGCGCAGGTGCCCCTCGCCGGGCTGATGGGGGTCTCCGAGGTCCGGGTCGTCCGAAGCTGACCTCAACGTGGTCACCTCGTGAGGGCTCTGTGAACACGGGGGTGGAAACAAGCCGTCCCCCCGTCCGCGCCTACTGCCGGGCGGGGTTCGTCTTCCCATGTGCGAAGTGTGCCGGTCGTGCCGTGGGCCCGGTGTGCGCGGCGGATGTCGCGGCAACCGTGCCCGACTTGAGCGCGGCTGGCCGGTTTCTTATTACGCAACTTTGTTGAGTAAGTCACAGCTGTATGAAGGTCTTGATCTGGGCGCGTCAATCGGCGAGGGTTTCGAGCCAACCCCCGGAGATCTTCCGGCCGGGGGTCAATCCCCCCACAAAGAATGACGAGGAGACCCCTCTTCATGGCAATTCACAAGCGCGCACGCCGGATCAAGCTGACCGCGGCGATAACCGCGGTGGCCGCAGCGGCCGGAGTCACCCTCCTCAACACCTCCCTCGCCGGCGCCGCACCCGCTCCCGCGATGGGTGTCGTCTACGGCGCGGACGCGGCGAACGCCGTCTCCGGCAGCTACATCGTGATGCTGGACCAGAAGGCCGACAAGGCGAAGCTCGCCAAGGAGTACGGCGGCAAGCTGAAGCGGAACTACAGCTCCGCCATCAACGGCTTCTCCGCCAGCGGCCTTTCGCTCACCGAGGCCAAGCGCCTGGCGGCCGACCCGGCCGTCTCCAAGGTCGTCCAGAACAAGAAGTTCCACATCGACGAGACCCAGGCCAACCCGCCGTCCTGGGGGCTGGACCGGATCGACCAGACCGAGACGGCCGGCGACAACGCGTACACCTACCCGGACAGCGCGGGCGAGGGTGTCACCGCGTACGTCATCGACACCGGTGTCCGTACTACGCACAACGAGTTCGAGGGCCGGGCCAGCTCGGGCTACGACGCCGTGGACAACGACGACAGCGCCGACGACGGCAACGGCCACGGCACCCACGTGGCGGGCACCATCGCCGGTGCGACCTACGGGGTCGCCAAGAAGGCCAAGATTGTCGCCGTCCGGGTGCTCGACGACTCCGGCTCGGGCACCACCGAGCAGGTCGTCGCCGGCATCGACTGGGTCACCGAGAACCACGAGGGCCCCTCCGTCGCCAACATGAGCCTCGGCGGCGGCGCGGACGAGGCGCTCGACGCCGCGGTCCAGAAGGCCATCGCCTCCGGAGTCACCTTCGCGGTGGCCGCCGGAAACGACTCCGCCGACGCGAGCGAGAGCTCCCCGGCCCGCGTCCCGGAGGCCATCACGGTCGCCTCGTCCACGGTGGACGACGAGCAGTCCTCGTTCTCCAACTACGGCTCGATCGTGGACATCTACGCCCCGGGCTCGGACATCACCTCGTCCTGGAACGACAGCGACGACGGCTCCAACACCATCTCCGGCACGTCCATGGCGACCCCCCACGTCGTCGGTGCCGCCGCCGTCTACCTCGCCGGACACCCGGACGCCACCCCGGAGGAGGTCGCCACGGCGCTGACCGACGGGGCCACCCCCGACGCGATCTCCAACGCGACCGAGGGCACGCCGAACAAGCTGCTGAAGGTCGTCGAGTAACCGACCCCGCAGCAGTGACCGGGCGGCGAATGCCCGGTCACGACGGAACCGGCGGCCGCCGCGCCCTCCCCCACGGGGCGCGGCGGCCGCACGGTGCGAAGAGATCGTCCTATGGTGTGCCCATGACCATGTACGCGGCGCTGTTGCGCGGGATCAACGTGAGCGGCCACAAGAGGGTCCCGATGGCCGAACTCCGCACGCTGCTCACCGAACTGGGACACGGCGACGTCCGCACCCACCTGCAGAGCGGCAACGCCGTCTTCAGCAGCGCGTCGGACGACGAGAACGCCCTCGCCGCCGAGCTGGAGCAGGCCATCGAGAAGCGGTTCGGCTTCCCCGTCCCCTGTCTGGTCCGGGACGGCGCCTACCTGGCGGCAGTTGCGGCGGCCTGCCCGTTCCCGGCCGCCGAACTCGAAGGCAAGCAGCTGCACATCACCTACTACGACCAGCCGGTCGACGCCGACCGCTTCGCCCGGATCGACCCGGCGGCCTTCCTCCCCGAGGCGTTCGGCCTCGGCGACCGTGCGCTCTACCTCTACGCCCCCGACGGGCTGGGCCGTTCGAAACTCGCCGAGGCGCTGTCCCGGTCCTCCGTCACCAAGGGCATCGTCGCCACCTCGCGCAACTGGAACACCGTGGTCAAGCTGGTGGAGATGACGGCGCCCACGGGGACCACGCGCGACGGAGCCCCCGCATGACCGAACCGTTCCCCGGCGTGGCCTCGGCGGTCGAGGGCGAGCTGCGCCTCCTGGACCCCGCCGTGCGCGCCTCCGCCGAACTCCTCTCCCGGGTGCTGCACCCCGACTACCGCGAGATCGACTACGCCGGCCGGGTCTGGGACCGCGAGACCATGATCGCCTCGCTCACCGCGAAGGACGCCCCGCGCCCCGGCCCGATGACCGCGTCCCGGATGAGCGGGGTCCAGCTCGGCGACGACCTCGTCCACCTCACCTACGACACCGAGACGAAGGGGCGCCTCGCCCACCGCAGCTCGGTGTGGCGGCTGACCGACGCGGGCTGGCTGCTCTACTTCCACCAGGCCACGCCCTTCGGCACTGCCGCGGACACCGGTGCCGACAGCCTCTGAGCCCGGTCAGCGACGGGCGACGCGCTGTGCCCGCGCCGCCCACCGGCCGTCCGTGCGGGAGATCCGCACCGGATGCCCGAAGCAGTCGCTGACCCGGACCGTGGTCAGTACCTCGTCCGCCGGACCCGAGGCCACGCACCGGCCGCCCCGCAGCAGCAGCGCGTGCGTGGTGGAGGCGGGCAGCTCCTCCAGGTGATGGGTGACCAGGACCGTCGCCAGCTCCGGATGTTCCTCGCGCAGCACGTCCAGACTGTCGAGCAACTGCTCACGCGCGGCGAGATCGAGACCGGTGGCCGGCTCGTCGAGCAGTAGCAGCCGCGGTTGCGGCATCAGGGCGCGGGCGATGAGCGTACGGCCCCGCTCACCCTGCGACAGCGCCGGCCAGCGCGACCCCGACTTGCCGCCCATGCCGAGCATCTTGAGCAGCCGCTCCGCCCGGTCCCGCTGCTCCTCGTCCACCGACCGGCGCGGCACCGGCTCGACCGAGTTGGTCAGGCCGGTCAGCACCACCTCGTGCACCGACAGCGGGGAACGCAGCGGATGACGCGGATTGACATGCCCCAGCAGCGACCGCAGCTCCCGCAGATCGACCCGGCCGAGGGTGCGTCCCAGGACCTCCACCGAACCCCGGGTGGGGTGGTTGACCGCGCCGAGCAGCCCCAGCAGCGTGCTCTTCCCGGCGCCGTTGGCTCCGAGCAGCGCCCAGTGCTCACCGCTCCGTACGGTCAGGGAGACCGAGTCGAGCAGTACATTGCCGTCCCGGACGAGCGAGACGTCGTCGGCCCGGATCACCGGGGCGGCGGTTTCGGCGGCCGGGCCGGGGGCGGCGGCCGGGGCGGGTACGGCGGAGGTGGTACGGGCGGTGGTCACGGGCGAGTACTCCTTCATGCGGGTGCGAGCGCCTCCAGGCCGCTCAGGTCCTCGGCGGACAGCCGGATCTCCCGGGCCCCCAGGTTCTCCGCCAGATGGGCGGGCGAACCGGTGCCCGGGGTCGGGCACAGCACGGGGGAACGGTGCAGCAGCCAGGCGAGGGCGATCTGCCCGCGGGTGGCACCGTGCCGGTCGGCGATGCCGGTGAGCGCCGCGGCGGTGTCGCCGGTCAGAGCGCCGTTGGCCAGCGGGAACCAGGGCAGAAAAGCCAGGCCGTGGGCCTCGCACACCTTCAGTACCGCGTCCGACGAACGGTCGAGGAGATTGAAGCGGTTCTGCACCGAGGCGATCCCGGTCAGGGAGAGAGCCTGCTCCAGCTGGTCGGCGGTGAGGGTGTCCAGACCGATGTACCGGATCTTACCTTCCTGCCTCAGCGCGTCCAGAGCGCCCAGCTGGTCGGCCATCGGCACCTCCGGATCCAGCCGGTGCAGCTGATAGAGGTCGATCCGGTCCGTCCGCAGCCGTCGGAGACTGGCCTCGCACATCGCCCGCAGCTGCTCCGGCCGGCCCGCGACGTGCCAGGCGCTGTCGCTGGTGCGCACCACACCGCCCTTGGTCGCGATCACCAGATCCTCGCGGTACGGGTGGAGCGCCTCGGCGACGAGTTCCTCGGCCACCCCCGGGCCGTAGTTGTCGGCGGTGTCGACGAGCGTGACGCCCTGCTCGACGGCCGCCCGCAGCACCGCCATGGCGTCCTGCCGCTCACCGCGCGGCCCCCAGTAACCGGGGCCGGTCAGCTGGGCGGTGCCGTAGCCCAGGCGGCGTACGGGCAGCTCGCCGCCGAGCAGGAACACATCATCGGGAAGAGGGGAGAGCGAAGACATGACGGGAACACTACGGGCCGTCCCGTGATGCACGATCGAGGCGGACTTCCTCAACGGCGAGATCGTGCTGCTCGGCCGCCTCCACGGGATTCCCACGCCGGTCAACGAGGTACTCCGCCGCACCGCGAACACCTTCGCGCGCGAGCGCCGGGAGGCCGGCTCGATGTCCGTGGCCGAACTCGTCGCGGCCGTGGACGCCGCGACGTCCTGAGCCGGTCGCACCGGACGGCGTCGCGTTCCCCGGTGTCGCGTTTCTTCAATACCGCCTGCCGGGACGGACGCAGACTGGGACGTATGAAGAACGAGCACGCGCACATGACCGAAGTCGCCGCCGAGGCGGCACGTATCGCCCGCTCCATCGGCACCGAGCAGCTCGACGCACCGAACACGCCCTGCGGCGACTGGGATGTGCGCGGCCTCGTCAACCACTGGGTGCTGTACACCTCCCACGGCCTGGAGCACCGTGCCCTGCGCAAGGACCTCCCCGAGGAGCTCACCACCCGCGACTTCACCGCCGACGCCGACTGGGCGCAGCAGTACGCGGCGCAGCTGGACCGCGCGGTCGCCGCCTGGTCGGACCCGGCGGTCTGGGACGGCGAGGTCGACCTCGGGGGATCGACCTCCCCGGCCGCCGACATCGCCGCGATGCTCATCGAGGAGACGGCCCTGCACGGCTGGGACGTGGCCAGTGCCGTCGGCGAGGAATTCCGGCTCTCCGACGAGGCGGCCGCGTACGTCCTCGGTGTCGTCGACAGCACTGCCGCGCTCTACCGGCAGTACGAAGGCTTCGCCGACGAGGTGACGGTGCCCGCGTCGGCTACGGTCTTCGAACAGGCGCTGGCCCACAGCGGACGCGACCCGAAGTGGACCGGGGCCTGAGAGGCTGTCGGGTGACCTCGGATCGGAAAAGCGGACGCGGTCTGGCACGCACGCTTCCCGCGTTGTCGTCGGTCGACGACGCTCCGCGTCGCCTCCCTCCTCCGCCTTGGAATCGCACGCACCAGACCG
>NZ_JBHVWT010000011.1:149344-217122 GCF_042882135.1 Streptomyces sp. NPDC058240 | reverse complement strand
ACGTACTACCCCAATACGGAGCAATGTCCGAAATGAACCATTCTGAGTCGATTCCATGCTGTTCGGGCGGCCCTGTTCCTACTACCCTCCCTAGGGTGTGACCTGGCCCCTATGGGTGGCATCACATCCACAGGGCCGTTCCGGGGCGATTTCGAGGCCATCGGCAGGGCTGCCCGCGTACGGCTTTCTGCGCACCGGGACCTGTGTACGGGGCACCGGTGGGCTCCTCTTGCCGGTGCTAGCGCACCCGCGCTAGCGTGTTGCTGTGCCCAAGACTCAGCTGAACGTGAGAGTGGACGAGACGACCGCCGAGGCCGCGCGGCAGCGCGCGCTACAGAGGGGGATGAGCGTGAACCGCTACATAGAGGAGCTCGTGAGGCAGGATGCGGGCGAGGTCGGACACACCTTCGTCGAGGCCGCGGCCGACTTCATGAAGCAGTACGAGTCGGTGTTCGCCGAGGAGTTCGGCCCGGAGCGCAAAGGCACGCGTTGAACCTCCAGATCGACCTTTCCTGGCTGCTCATGGTGGCCGAGCACAAGACCCCCGGTGATCCGCAGGTCGTCGACTGGGGTGCGCTCGTGGCCGCGGTGGCCCGTCATGAGGCCGAGATCTTCGGCAGCCCCGTCTACAGCGACCCGCACTCCCGGGCCGCTGCCCTCCTGCAATTGCTGCTCCACGTCCCCGCGCTCGAACACTCCAACGCGATGTTCTCCTCGGCCGTCGCGTACGGATATCTCGTCGCCTCCGGACTCAAGGTCATCACCTCGCCCGAGCAGGTGCGCGACCTGGCCCGACTGGTCAAGGAGGGCAAGGCGGACGTCCGGGCCATCGCCGACGAACTCCGTCAGTGGAGTCTGTGACAGCCCCGGCACGCGACGACGGGCCGGTGCGCGTCAGTCCACCGCGGCCGGGCGCCGGGCCACACCCAGCACGCAGGCCGACGTGGGCAGCCGGACTCCCCACTCGGGCATCCTGACCCTGCGGTACGTCTCCACCACGAATCCGGCTCTCTCGATGGCGGCCAGGGTGTCGCGCGCCGTGTGACACCCGCCCGTCACCAGCGGCCAGACCGTACGGTCCAGTGCCCGCTGCGCTGCCGCCATGGCCCGGTCGTCGGCTCGCACATGCTCGAAGAAGCGCAGCTCACCGCCGGGCCGCAGCACCCGCACGATCTCCGCGAGCGAACGCTCCACATTCCGTACGGTGCACAGCACCAGTGAGGCGACGGCCCCGTCGAACGCCTCGCTCTTCACCGGCAGCGCCTCCGCCGTGCCCGGCACCACATCCACCGGGAGTGCCGCACGCAGCGCCGACCGCACCGCCAACTGCCGCAGGCTGCGCTCGGGTTCGATGGCCACCACCTCCGACACCGTGGGCGGGTAGTGCGCGAAGTTCAGGCCATTGCCCGCGCCTATCTCGATGACCCGGCCGGACAGGTCGGCCAACAGCTCCGAGCGCACCGCGGCCAGGCCCGCCCTGGTCTCCGCGGCCACACTCATCCGGGCGTAGAACCGGGCGAAGACGGGGTGGTGCACCGCGTCCTCCGGGATTCTCGTGCTGCGCGGACGCATGACGGACCTCCTCGACCGGGCGCTCGGACAGAAAGTACGGCTACTTAGATTCTCCCCCGTCCCGCACCGCTCAGCCGCTCAGCGGCGGGTCGATTCCCGCCCAGCTCCGAGGCGAGCCAACTCCTGGCCCGCGCACGGAAGTCAGCGGGGTCCAGGGACCCTGCACCGGCCGGCACCGCACCCAGCAGCGGGGCGCCCGCCACCACGGGGAGGTCCGCCAGATTGCAGCGCGCCGCGAGATCCGGCTCGGCAGGCATGCTGCCCACCACCACGCCGAGGCACTCCAGCCTCCGGGCCCGCAGCGCCTCCGAGGTCAGCGCGGTGGTGTTGAGCGTGCCCAGACCGGCGGGCGTCACGACCAGCACCGGGGCGGCCAGCAGCCGGGCGGCGTCGGCGAGGGTCGAGCCCTCGTCGTCGAACCGTACGAGCAGACCGCCCGCACCCTCGATCAGCACCAGATCGTGTTCGGTCGCCAGCTTCTGAGCCGCATCGGCGATCTCGTACGGCCGTACCGGCGGGAGGCCTGCCCTCCGGGCGGCGGTGGCAGGCGCCAACGGTTCGGGGAACCGGGCCAGTTCGACCGCGGTGACATGACCACCCGCCAGCCGGACGACCTCGGCGGCATCACCCGGCTCGCCGGGGGCCAGCCCAGTCTGCGCCGGCTTGAGCACCGCGACACGGCGGTCCGGGTACGCCGCCGCCACGGCCGCCGTCACGACCGTCTTGCCGATCTCCGTGCCCGTCCCCGTCACTACCAGAACCGTCATCTCATCCCTCTCGCGCAGCCGCGCACACGGCACGGCAGATCCGCGCCATGTCCTCGTCACCGGTCACATACGGCGGCATCGTGTAGACGAGGTCGCGGAACGGCCGCAGCCACACCCCTTCCCGTACCGCGGCCCGGGTCGCGGCCGCCATGTCCACCTCGTGATCGAGCTGTACGACGCCGATCGCACCCAGCACCCGTACATCCCGCACCCCGGGCAGCTCCGCCGCCGGGGCGAGACCCTCCCGCAGCCCCGCACCGATCCGCCTCACCTCCCGCTCCCAGTCCTGGCCGAGCAGCAGATCGATCGAGGCGCTCGCCACCGCGGCGGCGAGTGGATTGCCCATGAACGTCGGTCCGTGCGCGAGCACCGGCACCTCGCCGCGCGAGATACCCTCCGCCACCCGGGAGGTGCACAGCGTCGCCGCCATCGTCAGATAGCCGCCGGTCAGCGCCTTGCCCACGCACATGACATCGGGCGAGAGCCCCGAGTGCTCGGCGGCGAACAGCTTCCCGGTACGGCCGAAACCCGTGGCGATCTCGTCGAACACCAGCAGCACGTCGTGCTCGTCGCACGCCTCGCGCAGCACCCGCAGATACGCGGGGGAGTGGAACCGCATCCCGCCCGCGCCCTGCACCACCGGCTCCACGATCACCGCGGCCAGCCGGTCGGCGTGCTCCGCGATCAGTTCCCGCAGGTGCCGTACGTACGCGGCATCCGGTTCCGCGTCGAAACCGGCCGGGGGCTCGGCGGCGAAGATCTGGCGGGGCAGAACGCCCGACCACAGCTCGTGCATGCCGCCCTCGGGGTCGCACACCGACATCGGCTGCCAGGTGTCCCCGTGATAGCCGCCGCGCCAGGTCAGCAGCCGCTGCTTGGCGGGCCGCCCGGCCGAGCGCCAGTACTGCAGACACATCTTGACCGCGACCTCTACGGAGACCGACCCCGAGTCCGAGAGGAAGACGTGCCGCAGCGGCTCCGGGGTGATCTCGACCAGCCGGGTGGCCAGCCGCACGGCGGGCTCATGGGTGAGCCCGCCGAACATCACATGGCTCATCCGGCCCAGCTGACCACGGGCCGCCTCGTTGAGCACCGGATGGTTGTAGCCGTGCACCGCCGACCACCAGGACGACATGCCGTCGACCAACTCCAGCTGCCCGTGGGCCGGTTCCGCCAGCCTCAGCCGCACGCCGGACGCGGACTCCACGACCAGCGGCTCCTGGCGCCCCGGCATCGGGCCGTACGGATGCCAGACGTGGGCCCGGTCCAGGGACCGCAGCTCGGCCGGGGAGAGGGACTCAGGCATTGGGGGCGAGATCCGTTCCCGCGCCGCGACGGCGGACCGCGACCAGGTCCGTACGGGCGGCCGGCGCTTCCTGGGACTCGGCCTCGGCCTCTGCGGGCGCTTCACCGCAGGGGGCGCATCCGCCGTCGTGCGAACCGCATCCGCCGCCCGGCTGTGCCCGGTGCGTGGGCAGCGTCGTCGTTCCCGCACCCTCCACCTCGAAACCGGCGTCAGCGATCATGTCCAGATCCGCCTGGCCCGCCTGACCCTCACTGGTGAGGTAGTCGCCCAGGAAGATCGAGTTGACCAGGTGCAGGGCCAGTGGCTGCATCGAGCGCAGATGCACCTCGCGCCCGCCCGCGAGCCGTACCTCCACATCCGGGCAGACGAAGCGGACCATCGCCAGAATGCGCAGACAGCGCTGCGGGGTGAGGTTCCACTCCTTGGCCAGCGGAGTTCCCTCGAACGGGATCAGGAAGTTGACCGGAACCGAGTCCGGGTCCAGTTCGCGCAGCGAGAAGACGACATCGACCAGGTCGGCGTCGCTCTCACCCATCCCGGCGATCAGCCCGGAACACGCCGAGAGCCCGGCGGCCTGCGCCTGGTGCACGGTCTCCACCCGGTCCGCGTAGGTGTGGGTGGTGGTGATGTCCCCGTACGTCCCTTCGGACGTGTTGAGGTTGTGGTTGTACGCGTCGGCGCCCGCAGAGCGCAGCCGGTCGGCCTGACCGTCGGAGAGCAGACCGAGGCAGGCGCACACCTCGACGCCCTCGTTCTGTTCCTTGATCGCCTCGATGGTCTCCGACACCCGGTCGACGTCGCGGTCCGTCGGACCACGACCGCTCGCCACCAGACACACCCGCTTGGCCCCGCCCGCCACCCCGGCGGCGGCGGCCTTCGACGCCTCGTCCGGTTTCAGCCAGGTGTACTTGAGGATCTCGGCCTTCGAGCCGAGCCGCTGCGAGCAGTACGAGCAGTCCTCGGGGCAGAGGCCGGACTTGAGATTGACCAGATAGTTCAGTTTCACGCGTCGCCCGAACCACTGACGGCGCACCTTTCCGGCCGCGGCCACCACTTCGAGCAGATCGTCGTCCGAGGTCGCCAGTACGGCGAGGGCTTCTTCGCGGGTCGGCAGCTCGCGCCGCAGCCCCTTGTCCACCAGCGTGTTCAGGAGGTCCATGGCGAAGATCCTGGCCTACCGCACGGCTCCCAGCCAAGGAGGAACCGGACAACAGAGCCTGCCAAGGGTGTGTGTATTGCCACACCATGACCTGCTGCGCCCGCGGTTAGGGTCTGTGAGCTGCCTACAAAAGGGACCGCTCATGTCCTTCGACCCGTTCGACTGGATCGACGAGGAGGCGCGCCGCCGCGCCGACGCCGGACTCGTCCGTACTCTGCGCCCCCGGCCCGCCGCGTCCGGACTTCTGGACCTCGCGAGCAACGACTACCTGGGACTGACCCGGCACCCCGACGTCACCGCCGCCGCGGCCGAGGCCGCGCGCCGGTGGGGTGCGGGCGCGACCGGATCGCGACTTGTCACCGGCTCCACCGCGCTGCATGCCGAACTCGAAGGCGAACTGGCCGAATTCTGTGGCTTCGAGGCGGCCCTGGTGCTGTCGTCCGGCTACGCGGCCAACCTCGCGGCCGTCACGGCGCTCACCGGTCACGGCTCGCTGATCGTCTCCGACGCGGGCAACCACGCCTCGATCGTGGACGGCTGCCGGTTGTCCCGCGCCGGGACCGCCGTCGTTCCGCATGCCGATCCCGATGCCGTACGCAAGGCTCTGCGGTCGCACGAGGGACGGGCGCTGGCCGTCACCGACTCGGTCTTCTCGGTCGACGGCGACGCGGCACCGCTGCCCGGACTGGCCGATGTCTGCCGCACGGAGGGCGCCGCACTGCTCGTCGACGACGCGCACGGCCTTGGCGTGCTGGGGGAGGGCGGCAGAGGCGCGCTCGCCGCGGCCGGTCTCGCGGGCGGCGAGGGGATCGTCACCACGCTGACCCTCTCCAAGTCCCTGGGCAGCCAGGGCGGAGCGGTCCTCGGACCGGCCCGGGTCATCGAACACCTCGTCAACACGGCCCGCACGTTCATCTTCGACACCGGTCTCGCGCCGGCCGCGGCGGGCGCCGCACTGGAGAGCCTGCGGCTGCTGCGCCGCGAGCCGGAGCGGGCCGGCCGGGCCCGCACGGTCGCCACCGCGCTGTACGAGCAGCTGACCGCGGCCGGTCTGACCGCCGTGCGGCCCGACGCGGCCGTGGTCTCGGTGCGGGCACCCTCGGCGGACGCGGCGGTGCACTGGGCGGCCGACTGCCGCACGGCCGGAATCGCGGTCGGGTGCTTCCGGCCCCCGTCGGTTCCGGACGGGGTGTCCCGGCTGAGGCTGACGGCGCGAGCCGATCTGACCGGGGAACAGATCGCCACCGCCGTGTCGATCGTGCGGCGGACCGCTCCCGTCAGCTGACCGGGCCCCGGTGCAGACCGGTGACGAAGGAGGTCCAGGCCGCCGCGGAGAACCGCAGCGGTGGCCTGGACACATCCTTGGAGTCCCGCACGGCCAGCCGTCCGTCACCGAACGACGCTGTCTCCACACAGTTGTTCATACCCGTGCTGCGGCTGCTGCGCCGCCACCGTAAGCCGTGCTGTGCGAGGCATTCCGACATGAGGCCCCCTCGGGCGGTCCGTGGTCACCGACCATCGCGGTCGATCGCGGCGATGAGGTCCAACGAGTGCTCCGGCGACAGCGCGTGTGCCTGCATCGTGCGGAAGGCCGAGCTGTACGCCTCAAGGTCTTCTTTCCGCTCCAGATAGAGGCTACTCGTCAAATGGTCGAGAACGACCACATCCAGATCAGAAGTGCTCGGAAATGAGAAGATAACGAAAGGTCCGGTGAGGCCGGCATGGCCGCCCACCGAGAACGGCAGCAACTGGAGCTGCACATGGGGAAGTTGAGCCACCCGGGTCAGATGGCGCAGCTGCTCCCGCATCACCCGGCACCCGCCGACCTCGCGCCGCAGCACCGCCTCGTCGAGCACCGCGCTCAGCCGCAGCGGCGGATCGGTCCGCAGCACCCCCTGCCGGGCGAGCCGCACCTCCACCAGCGAGTCCAGCTGGCCCGCGGGCAGTCCGTCCAGCGAGGCCCGGGTCACCGCCCGCGCGTAGTCGGCCGTCTGGAGAAGCCCGGGTACCACCGAGGTCTCCAGCGTGCGCGCGGTCCGCGCCTGGGACTCCAGACTGATGAAGTCGCGGTACTGGGGCGGGATGAGACCGCGATAGGCGTGCCACCATCCGGTGCCGCCACCGCCCGCCGAACCCGCCAGCGTGGCCAGCAGATCCCGCAGCTGGGTGTCGTCCACGCCGTACGTGTCCAGCAGCCGGGTCACATCGGCCGGCCGCACCCCGCTCACCCCGGTCTCGATCCGGCTCACCTTCGACTGGTGCCAGCCGAGCATCCGCGCCGCGTCCCGACTGGTCAGTCCCGACGCGTGGCGCAGGCTCCGGAGCTCCTCCCCGAGCTTGCGGCGTCGAACCGCAGGGCCGTGCTGCATCCGCGGCCTCCCTCCCTCTTCTGCCGAGCGGACAGTGTGCCGCCCACATACGGTCTTGCGTGACAGGGTTCACCGCATTGAGCGACAGATATATGCATATCTTGGTGGATCGCCGTCGTAGAGGGCAGCATCAATGGCAATCTGGCGCGAAGCACAACCCGGACCGATCGCGGGTCGGTCCGGGTGGGAAAGGGACGGCTCGCCATGGCAGACCATCAGGAAGCAAACGTCACTCTGCCGAGCGAGCCGGCCTCGGTCTCGGCAGCCCGCAGGTACGTGGCCCGGGTGCTCGGCGACTGGGGCCTGGCCGCCGACACCGATTTCGCCGACAGCATCCGGCTCATCGTCTCGGAGCTCGCGACCAACGCGGTCCAGCACACCTTCGGACAGTCGCCCACCTTCACCGTGGACCTCCGGCTGGAGCGGGAGGAGCACCTGCATCTGGGGGTGACGGACAGTCACCCCCGCTGGCCCAGGCGACTGCCCGCCGCGGTTCAGCAGGACAACGGGCGCGGCATGGTGATCATCCGCTGTCTGGCCAAGCAGTGCGGCGGCCGGCTCACCGTCACCCCCACCGCCGACGGCGGCAAGACGGTGTGGATCGCGCTTCCGTGGAGCGTCCCCGTGCAGAGCTGACCGACGCGTACCGGTGACCGACCGCCCGCGCGGTCATCCGGCTTCCGCGCCCGGCCGCTGCGCCGACCCCGCCCGCCCGAACCCACTGCGCAACAGGGCCTGGAGCGTCGCCGCCGCGGCGCTCGCCCGGTCCCCGCAGTGCACCACCGAGATCGTCCGCCGGAAGGAAGCGGGATCCACCCGCCGTACGGACAGCGGCGTCGGCGACATCGCGGCGACCATCTCCGGGACGACCGCCATCCCGATGCCCGCACTGACCAGGGCGCACACCAGTGCGTAGCCGGGCGACTCGCAGACCACGGCGGGTGTCGCCCCGGCCTCGGCCAGGGCCTGCTCGACCCCGCGGCGCGGCGGATGGGTCGGCGCGCTGCTGATCAGCGGCCGTCCCGCCAGTTCCGTCACCGGCAGCCGCCCGCTGCCTTCGGACAGCATCTGACCGACCGCCGTGATCAGGACCAGCTCCTCGACCAGCAGCGGTTCGGCGAAGACCCCGGTGGGCCGGGCCACCGGGGCAGCCGGCTCGTACTCGTGGGTCAGCGCCAGATCGACCTCGCCCGCGGCCACCGCGGCGACCCCCTGAGGCGGTTCGTACTCGGTGACCGTCAGCTCCACGTCCGGGTGGGCGCGCCGGAAGGCGCTCAGCACCGGCGGCAGCAGGTGGATGCCCGCCGTGGTGAACGTGCCGACCCGCAGACGCCGCTCTTCCGCACCGTTCAGCTGCTCGGCGGGGCCTACGTCCTGTACCTCGGCATCGGCGCCCTGCGCGCGGTGCGGCGCCGCACCCCGGAAGCGGACGGGCCCGGGGACCAGCACGCGGACCAGGGACGCGTGCGCGCACTGCGTCAGGGCTTTCTGACCAATGCGCTCAATCCCAAGGCGCCGGTGCTCTTCCTGAGCCTGCTGCCGCAGTTCGTCCCCGACGGGCAGCCGCCGCTGCCCAGGACCCTGCTGCTCGCGACGATCGTCGTGGTGCTGGCGCTGGTCTGGTTCCCCGCCGTGGCGCTCCTCGTGGACCGGCTGGGCAGGTGGCTGCGCCGGCCGCGTACCGCGCGCACCATCGAGGGCGGCAGCGGTGCGGTGCTCACCGCGTTGGGTCTGGTGCTGGTGACCGGTCCGCTGCTGCATTGAGCGCAGGAGCGGCCGGCGGCCCGGCGCCGGGTCCTGTCCGGCGGAGCACGGCCGAGGGCGCGACCCTGATCCGACGGACAGGAGCAGCCTCAGCGGACCCGTCCGTAATAGACGCTCTTGGTCCAGATCTTCTCCAGCCGGACCACCGCGCCGGTCCTCGGCGAATGCCAGATCTTTCCGTTTCCGGCGTAGATCCCCACGTGGTAGACGTTGCGGCCGAAATGGAAGAAGACCAGGTCGCCGCGTTGCCTGTGGGAGGCCGAGACGTGGCGGGTCCGGTTGTACTGCTGCTGGGCGGTGCGGGGGAGCTTCTTGCCCGCCTTCTTGAACGAATAGAGCGTCAGCCCCGAGCAGTCGAAGCGGTTGGGGCCGGTGGCTCCCCACCTGTACGGCGAGCCCTTCTTCGATGCCGCGATGTTGAGCGCCTTCATCGACAGGGTCGCCGCCTGGGCGTCCGTCGCGGCGCCCGGGGCGAACATGGTGCCGCCGACGGCGGCGAGAGTCAGAACCGAGGCCGTACCGGCCCGGACGAGCAGAGACGGGACATGAACCTGCGCAGTCATGCGCAACCCTTCGTCAGCCGCCTGTGAAGGATGACCTGTCGGGTTCGGGCTGGCGAAGTTGCCCGGCCGCGTTCGGCGGCTTCACCCCGAGGGTCGACCGGTGTTCAGGTCGACCCGTTGTGCTCGGGTCCTCCACTCCTGCCGATCCACTTCTGTCGACCAGACATCCGGACGGCGGCAGGACTCGGCGTCCGCCCGGACCGCCCCGCCGCGGTGGCGGGGGCTTGTCGTCCCAGGGATCTTGACTCACCGACTGCCGGATTTCCGAGCTGAAACAGGGATATGTGAGGCTCCTCACGACTGATCCGTTCGGGTGGGCATGGTGATCCATGAGGCTCTGCCGGTGATTCGGACCGGTGCCGTACCAGGGCGGAAGGGTGGATTCCGTCCACTGTCCACGCGGAAAACGCAAGTTGAGGAGTCCCTCGCGAGGGGGACTTCCTACGCCGAACGAGCGAGGAATTTTGATCGGCCCGCCGGGCGTGTCGGGTAGGGGAGTTGAGTGACGACGGCCGGACCCCGGAGCAGGGGGAGTTGGCCGAACCCCGCCACCGGCGCGGACCGCGGAAGTCGATCAACTCGCCGGAGCGGGGGGTACGGTGACGCGTCCGGCCCGCCGTTCCCCGTCCAGTACGCGCAGCGCTCGGGCGAGCGTGGCGGCGTGGATCTGCGCCTCGCCACGCTCGTGCATCAACGCGAGGGCGTCCCGCAGCGCGCCCGCGTGCGAGGCCAGCGCCTGCGCGGCGCGCAGCGCGCCATAGGTGTCGCTGCCGCGGGCCGGGTTGATCCGGCCCACCTGGTCGAGGACTTCGAGGTAGCGGTCGATGAACTCCCCCTCGGCACGCGTCAGTGCGGGGAGCGGCGGGAACTCCGGCGGCTGCATCGGGTGTTCACCTCGCGCCGTGCGGCGGGAGTGAGGTGTTCCGGTTCTCCAGGACGTGGTCCACCAGCCCGTACGCCTGGGCGCCCGCCGCGTCGAGAATGAGGTCGCGCTCGATGTCGTCGGCGATCTGCCCTGCGTCACGGCCGGTGTGACGGGCCAACAGGGCGGTGAGCATCGTGCGGACCCGTTCCAGCTCCTGTGCCTGGATCTCCAGATCGGACGGCTGGCCCTGCACCGGTTCGGTGAGCTCGGGCTGCCGCACGACGACCCTCGCGCCGGGCAGTGCGTGCCGCCGGCCGGGAGCGCCCGCGGCGAGCAGTGCGGAGGCGCAGGAACCGGCCTGGCCGAGGCAGTAGGTCTCCACCTCGCAGGTGAGGTACTGCATCGTGTCGTAGATCGCGGACATGGCTACGAACGAGCCGCCGGGGGAGTTGATGTAGAGCGAGACGGGCCGGTCCGGGGCGGCGTACTCCAGGTACATGAACTGCGCGATCAGATCGGAGGCCGCCGTGTCGTCGACCGGGGTGCCGAGGAAGACGATCCGTTCGGCGAGCAGCTTGGAGTACGGATCGAGGGTGCGGGTCCCGTCGGTCGTGCGCTCGGTGAACTCGGGCAGGACATGACGGGCGGTGGGACGGAACAGCATGGCGATGCCTCTCCTCCGGGGTCTGTACGGGGGTCTGCACAAGCTTCGTAAAAAATGTACAGGACGTACAGAATGTTCTGATGGGAGCAGATCCTGGTGATCCACTAAAAATCCCAGGTCAGAGGCTGTTTTGGCTGTTCGCTGAGGGCGGATATCTCACCAATTTCTAGACGTCTTGCTCGTCAGGCTGCTTCGCCCTCACTGAAACCGAGTAGAGAAGTGAGGTGGTCCGAGGCGACGCGGAGGTCCTCGTGGCCCGGGTGGACGTACACCCGCTCGGTGAAGGTGGCGTTGGCATGCCCGGCCCATGCGGCGAGGACGACGTCCGGCACGCCGCTGACGGCAAGAAACGTGAGGCACGCGTGGCGCGCGTCGTAGAGCCGGACCTTCCTCAGCTCCAGCTTCCGCTGCAGGGAGTGCGCGGCCTCACGCAGGTGGCGAGTCGTGAGCGGCTGGCCGAGGTGTTGGGCCGTCGAGGGGCGAAGTCCTGTGCCGGCTTGGCCGCCACGCCTGCGGGCGCCGACAAGTAGCCAGGCGACCATGGACTCGACGTGTTCCTCCGTCAGTCCTCCAGGTCCTCGGCCGTGATTCCTCCTGCCCGGGAGGACTTCTGCCTGGTCAGGCCCGCACGGCCATGCTCCCGTCACAGATCAGTGAGAGAGCGTGTGAGACGACGAAGCCCTGCCGGCGCGTTCCGGCGAGGCTTCGTCACGCAACGGGCTACGGCGTTGTTCGGTATTCGGCACGGGCAGCGTTGTACTCAGGCTCTCCGCAATCAAGCACGCGTAGCAAGGATGCGGTGACGACGCGAGTCGAGCGGCCAACCTTGAGTACCTGGCACGGGAACTCGCCCCGACGAACCAGTGCGTAGCCGTACTGCGATACCGACAGCTCGGGGGCTTCTTTGCGTAATCGGATTCTTCAGGTCATTTCGGGTCCACATTCAACGAGTCTGGCTAGGAGCGTGTGTGACTGCCAGGTCGTGGCTGCTGACCGAACGCGGCAGTGGCGTATCCGTGATCTGCGGGATCGCCGGTTTGGGTAACCGGCGATCCCGCGCTGTGTTGCTCCGTCTTGAGTCACCTTGCTGAGTCTCGTTGATCTGTTCCCGATGACGCATCATGTGGAGTGCGTGGCGATTCTGGAGCCGGTCGCAAAGGGCGCCTGACCTGCGATTTCGTGCGTGCGCATTATGTGCGGTGTGGGCGTTACGGGAGATATCTTGACGCTGAAATGACGCTTGGGACGCTCATTTGACGCTCGTTCTGATGGAGTGTCAGGCGACTTGCCGGGCAGGTCAGGCCCCGTCGAGGTGGCGAGTATCAGTAGGGCGTCGAGGGCAGATGACGCTGAACGCAGCGCTCCTGGCTCCGGATGGTCAGATGTCGCGCAAGAGACCAGCGAGGCCCGTGACCTGCCGGTCTTGGTTGTTGAGAGTCGCTGACCTGCACATCTGGTCTTTCGATTGCTTCAAAGGCGTGCCGGTTACTGAGGATTTCGGGTTGTCGTCGGGTACGGTTGATGATCCTTGCGATATGCCGTTGGTATGCGTTATCCGGAGGGTGGGGGCCTGACTGAGGTTGATCCCTGGGAGCGGACACCGGGTTTCATGCAACGAGTGACAGCGTACGTGACGTGATTCTCGGCGCTGGCCGCTGGCGTCAGCACAACCTCCACCGACGATCGGGGCCTTGGGGCCCGCAAAGAAGACTGACGCTCGCAGTCGGCGTCGAGAGCTGTCACGTGATCACCGATGATGATCGTGGTCCAAGCCCCCTGCGGGGACTACCTCTTACGTGCTCGTGAGCCATCAGCTCCGGTCCAGACCGAGGAACCCGCAGGTGGACTGCGGATCCCGCCTCACCGTGGACGTCCTGCCGGGCGCCCTGCCCGTACCGTGCGCCCTGGTGGATCCCTCGGACCCCCGGTGACGGCGGCCCCGGGCTCCCTCACCGGGGAGCTGGCGAACTGGGCGAGCGCCCTGCGCGTCGAGGACGTCCCGGACCGCGTCGTCGCACTCGCGGCGTAATTCGGCACTGCCCAACTGATCGCAGGTCGCGGGCGGTCGGAGCATCGCGCGCGACGTGGGGGGTGTGCGACTGCGACCACGTTCCTATGCGGTCCCACGCCGCTGTCACGGCAGTCCCACCAGTCAGGCAAAGTCGGCCGCGGCCTTGGTCGCGGGCTCTCGGCCCGAGGTAATGCGAACGGCCCCTCGGTCCACCTCACGCGAAGGTGTGAAACCACCACGCCCCGTAGGAGTCGCCCACCCCCGTGACAACGGGCGAAGAACCGTTCCGCGCGTCAACTCCAGCCTTGAACGGCCGCACAATCTCATCCTCTGCGCATGCCATGGTGTCCGCCGGGCGCCCCCCCACGCCCACCACCGACCGAAAGCGAGGCACCGTGAAGAAGTCCATCGCCTGCTGGACCGCAGCAGTGGCATGCGTTCTGCTCGCTCTCACCGGAACCGCCGAAGCCTCCGACGCCATCATGGCAAAGCCCAAGGCGTGGTACTCCACCGCCGTCTGTGGTGTCGAGAAGATCGGAAGTGGCGACCACGGAGACAAGCAGCTCAAGGGCAACGGAAAGGGGAAGAGCAAGTCGGAGGCCGAAAAGTCCGCCCAGCGAGATGTACAGGCCCAGATCAGCAAGAAGTACGGAAAGGGGTACCGGGCGCACCACTGCACCTTCCGCAGCTCCAGGCGGTAGGCCCCGCGCCCGTGGAAACACGTGAACAACAGAAAGCGTAAGAAGCTGCCGAAGCGGCTTGCCGCGGCTGCCGGTGACGGACGAGTCGGCCTTCTCCAGCGACTCCTCGCCCAAGGGGCCGATCCCGACACTCGCGACCCTGACGGAGCCACACCGCTCTATCTCGCCGCCGTCCAAGGCGAAAACCGCTGTGCCGAGCTGCTCCTGGCGGCCGGGGCCTCGCCCAACGCCGAATCCCGGGGGTGGCGCAGCGGACTGCCACTCGCCGCAGCCACCGCCAAGGCCAACCTGCCCCTCGTCGAGCTGCTGCTGTGTCATGGAGCCGACCCGCACCTGCGGGAGTCGGGGGGTGGCTCGGCGCTCGCCTGGGCACAGGGCTGGAGCGACGACACCGAGGAGCGGCAAGCCGTCCTGGCGCGGCTGCGCAGCCTCACCGTTTGAGCCGTCCCCACCGGACGGTCGGCACCTCCGGTTTGCCGAGTGCTGCTGGGGGTGCCCCTATGTGCTTCGTCGACCCTGGCCGGGGTTGTTCACGGGGTTTGTTCTGGGTTCGCAAAGCGTGAAGTTCCCCGTGGGTCGGGTGCCGTGTGGGCAGACCTGTGGTCGATGTGGCGGGTGGCCGCGTCGGTGCGGGGACGCGACGGGGCGGAAAGGGTGTTCGAGCGAGGCTGACCCATTTCGGCCATGACGCTCCGAGTGCGCGGAAGTCACTCCCCGTGAGCGTGAGGCTGCGTCTGACCTGCTGGTTCTTGCTATGCCACTTCCGGTGAGGACACCCAGTGCTTCGCCTACGACGGCTACCGCCGTCTGACCGAAGCCTGGACCCCGTTTTCCAACGACTGCACCACCACCCGCGCGGCGTCCGCCCTCGGCGGGCCGGCCCCGTACTGGACCAGCTGGACCTACAAGCCCGGCGGCCTGCGCGACACCCAGACCGCGCACAGGGCCACCGGCGACACCAAGACCGGCTACGGCTACCCTGCCGTCAACGCTTCCGGAACCGGCCAGCCCCACACCCTGACCTCCGTCATCGTCAACAGCGGCACAGCCAAGACCTACACCTACGACGAGCACCAGGCCGTGCCTCTGCGAGGCAGGTCAGCAGCTGCCGAGCCGCCTGCCGACGCCTTCGGGCTGGCCGGGAGACCTCACGGCCAGGACGTCTGGCTGCACCAGCCCGATCGCGTCATATGAGGTGTCGATCCTCGCTGAGGCCCGCCAGGATTCAGGGCGACCAGAAAACTCTCCGTCTCACCTCGTCTCACACATCTCTCGCAGACGAGAGCGCACGGGAGCACGCGAGAGCCTCTGACCTGGATAATCGCTGTCACCACGGACCACGGCGGACCGGGTGGACATTACATAGGCTAGGAGCATGGCCTATGAGATTCCGGTGACGCAAGCCCGAGCTGAGCTCGCCGAATTGATCAACCGTGTCGTCTACGGCGGTGAGCGCGTGGTCGTGACGCGGCATGGCAAGCCGCTGGTGGCGCTCGTCTCGGCCGCTGACCTGGAGCAACTGGAGAAGGGTGAGGCGGCTGCCGAGGAGCAGGTGATCAGCTCGGTCTCCTCGATCGGCTCCTCGGTGTCCGCTCCCGGCGAACGGCGGCGTTTCGGCATCGCGGCGGAGCACAGGGGACACCACGAGCCGGGCAGCTGAGCGCCGCGCCGTCGGCCCATGACACGGGAAAGCCGGGTACCCCGTCCGCTGCGACGGGGGTACTCGGCATGTCCGGGCCGGGGGCGGCCCGCGAGTGCCGGCTTCCGGGTGCTGGCCGGAAACGCGACCGGAGGCTGCGCGCGGCGTCGGCCGCCGATGAGTACCGCGCCCAGTCCGAGCGCCGCCCACAGGGCGAGGGTGAGCAGCGGGCCGCCCGCACCGCGGCCGTCGAAGAACGCGACCTACCGCAGCAGTGAGCCGCCCGCCCCCGGTGGCATCAGCTGTCCGATCGCACCGACCGGTTCGGGCAGCAGTTCGGACGCGCTGGTGACGCCCGAGACGGGGTTGCCGAGCGGCACCATCAGCAGGGTGCCGACGCCGATGCCGGGCGGTCCGGCGAGTGCGGCCGGCCCCGCGACCGTCCCGCCGATGGCCGGCACGGTGAGTCCCGGCGTCCGGCCTCGGCCCACCAGTTGCCGGTGATCACGCCGAGCCAGTTGCCGGTTGGCCTGCGCCGCGACCGCCTCGCTCAGCAGTTGGCCGCCATGCGGGTCGTCCGGACCGACGTGGTCGAGGGCTACCGTGAGGCGGGGGTCATGCGGGCGGACGCACCCGCCGACCATGTGACGCGGACGATGATGGCGGCCGCGCAGGGGTTCTTCGCGCAGATGGCGCCTTCGGCGACGCCGAGCCGGAGGTGCTGGAGAGCGGCCTGCGCGGCCTGATGTCCATGCATCTGCCGGAGAGCAGTTAACGCGCCGGAAAAACTTCGGCTCTAACGTGCACCACCTCGCCCGGAGTCGGCGGCCCGCTGTTCAACGGCCTCGTTGAACACGGCTGTCGCCCCGCCGTGCCCAGGGCCGGTCCCGGGCACCGGACTGTGAGGTGGACGCATGCGACTGACCCCGCACGAGCAGGAACGCCTGCTCGTCCATGTTGCCGCCGACGTGGCCCGGCAGCGCCGGGCGCGCGGGCTGCGGCTCAACCACCCCGAGGCGGTCGCGCTGATCACCGTCCATCTGCTGGAGGGTGCCCGCGACGGCCGTACGGTCTCCGAACTGATGGCGTCGGGCCGCAAGGTGCTCACCCGCGACGACGTCATGGACGGGGTGCCCGAGATGATCCACGACGTCCAGGTCGAAGCCACCTTCCCGGACGGCACCAAGCTCGTCACCGTCCACGAGCCGATCGTCTGAGGGGAGGTGCCACCGATGATTCCCGGAGAGATCCTGTACGCGGACGGGCCGGTGCCGTTCAACGAGGGCCGCCCGGTCACCCGCATCACCGTGCTCAACGCCGCCGACCGGCCCGTCCAGGTCGGTTCGCACTATCACTTCGCCGAGGCCAACCCCGGCCTGGACTTCGACCGTTCGGTCGCCCGCGGCCTGCGACTGAACATCGCCGCCGGAACCGCTGTGCGTTTCGAGCCCGGTATTCCGGTCGGCATCGAACTCGTCCCGCTCGCCGGACGGCGCGTCGTCCCCGGCCTGCGCGGCGAGACAGGAGGTGCCCTCGATGGCTGAACTCGACCGTGCCGTGTACGCCGACCTGTTCGGCCCCACGACCGGCGACCGCATCCGGCTCGCCGACACGGATCTGCTCGTCGAGATCGAGGAGGACCGCTCGGGCGGCCCCGGACTCGCCGGTGACGAGGCGGTGTTCGGGGGTGGCAAGGTCATCCGCGAATCGATGGGACAGGCCCGCACCACCCGAGCCGAAGGCGCCCCGGACACCGTCATCACCGGCGCCGTGATCATCGACCACTGGGGCGTCGTCAAGGCGGACATCGGCATCCGGGACGGCCGGATCACCGGGATCGGAAAGGCCGGCAACCCGGACACCATGGACGGCGTCCACCCCGACCTGATCATCGGCCCCGAGACCGAAATCATCGCGGGCAAAGGCAAGTTCCTCACCGCTGGGGCCATCGACGCCCATGTCCACTTCATCTCGCCGACCCTGATCGACCAGGCGCTCTCCTCCGGGATCACCACCCTGGTCGGCGGCGGCACCGGACCGGCCGAAGGCACCAGGGCCACCACCATCACCCCCGGCCCCTGGCACCTTGCCCGGATGTTCGGGGCGCTGGACGCGTACCCCGTCAACATCGGCCTGCTCGGCAAGGGCAACACCATGTCGCGCGAGGCCATGCACTCCCAACTGCGCGCCGGTGCACTCGGATTCAAGATCCACGAGGACTGGGGTGCCACCCCCGCCGTCATCGATGCCTGTCTGGGAGTCTGCGAGGAGACGGGCGCCCAGCTCGCCATCCACACCGACACCCTCAACGAGGCCGGATTCGTCGCCGACACCCTCGCCGCCATCGCCGGGCGCTCCATCCACGCGTACCACACCGAAGGCGCCGGCGGCGGGCACGCGCCGGACATCATCGGCGTCGTCTCGGAGCCGTACGTGCTGCCCAGCTCCACCAATCCGACCCGGCCGCACACCGTGAACACCATCGAGGAACACCTCGACATGCTGATGGTCTGCCATCACCTCAACCCGGCCGTGCCGGAGGATCTGGCCTTCGCCGAATCCCGGATCAGGCCGTCCACCATCGCGGCCGAGGACATCCTCCACGACCTCGGGGCCATCTCGATCATCTCCTCCGACTCCCAGGCGATGGGCCGCATCGGCGAGGTCGTCCTGCGCACCTGGCAGACCGCCCATGTGATGAAGCGGCGCCGCGGAGCGCTGCCCGGCGACGGACGGGCCGACAACCGACGGGTGCGTCGTTATGTCGCCAAATACACCATCAATCCGGCGGTCGCCCAGGGGCTCGACCGGGAGATCGGCTCGGTGGAGACGGGCAAACTCGCCGACCTGGTGCTGTGGGAGCCGGCGTTCTTCGGCGTCAAGCCGCTGACCGTCATCAAGGGCGGCCAGATCGCGTACGCGCAGATGGGTGACGCCAACGCCTCCATCCCGACCCCGCAACCGGTGCTTCCCCGCCCGATGTTCGGCGCGACGGGCCGTTCCCCCGCGGACAACTCCTTCAACTTCGTGACCGACGCGGCCATCCGGGACGGGCTGCCGGAACGCCTCGGCCCCGGGAAGCGGTTCGTGCCGATCACCAGTACGCGCGGTGTCACCAAGGCGGACATGCGGGAGAACGACGCGACTCCGCGGGTCCACGTCGATCCGGACAGCTTCGCCGTGACGATCGGAGGCGAACCGGTCGAACCGGCACCGGCCGCGGAACTGCCCATGGCCCAGCGCTACTTCCTCTTCTGATGCGGCACTTGGGATGGCCGATGCGGCACATGCGGTGCCGGACCCGGCACACGCGACGCCCGATACGGGCCGTGCGATGAGCCGCGCCGCGCTGCTCGTCCTCGCCGACGGCCGGTTCCCCGCCGGTGGTCACGCCCACTCCGGCGGGGCCGAAGCGGCCGTGAAGGCAGGACGGATCCGCGACGCCGAGGACCTCGCCGAGTTCTGCCGGGGCCGCCTGCACACCGCCGGGCTCACGGCCGCCGCACTCGCCGCGGCGGCCGCCCACGGCCACGACCCGATCATGCTCGACGAGGCCGCCGACGCCCGTACCCCGTCACCCGCGCTCCGGGACGTCGCCCGCAGGCTCGGCCGGCAGCTGATGCGGGCGGCCCGCGCCACCTGGCCCGGCCCCGAACTCGCCGCGCTCGCCTCGGCCCGGCCGCGCGGCGCCCACCAGCCCGTCGTCCTCGGCCTCACCGCGCGCTCGGCAGGGCTCGGGCCCGAGGACGCCGCGCACTGCGTCGCTTACGAAAGCGTCGGCGGACCGGCCACCGCCGTCGTCCGTCTGCTCTCCCTCGACCCCTTCGAGGCCACCGCCGTCCTCGCCCGCCTCGCACCCGAACTCGACCGGATCGCCGAACAGGCCGCCGCCGCGGCGCACGGCGCCATCGACGCGCTGCCCGCCGCCTCGGCCCCGCTCCTCGACATCACCGCCGAGGCACATGCGGCCCGGCCGGTCCGCCTGTTCGCCTCATGACCCCGAACCAGGAGCCGCACCCCATGCACCTCGACCACGCCCAGCACGGCCCCGCCGCCGTGAGCGCCGACGCCGCCCGCCCCGACGGCACCCGCCGCGCCCTGCGCATCGGACTCGGCGGACCGGTCGGCTCCGGCAAGACCGCGACCGTCGCCGCCCTCTGCCGGACCCTGCGCGACCAGCTCTCCATCGCGGTGGTCACCAACGACATCTACACCCGCGAGGACGCCGCCTTCCTGCTGCGCCATGCCGTACTGCCGCCCGAGCGCATCCAGGCCGTGGAGACCGGCGCCTGCCCTCACACCGCGATCCGGGACGACATCTCCGCCAACCTCGAAGCCGTCGAGGACCTGGAGGACACCGTCGGGCCCCTCGATCTGATCCTGGTCGAATCCGGCGGCGACAACCTCACCGCCACCTTCTCCAAGGGGCTGGTCGACGCCCAGATCTTCGTCATCGACGTGGCGGGCGGTGACGACATCCCGCGCAAGGGCGGCCCCGGCGTCACCACCTCCGACCTGCTCGTCATCAACAAGACCGACCTCGCACCCCATGTCGGCTCCGATCTCGACCGGATGGCCCACGACGCCGCGCGGCAGCGCGGACCGCTCCCCGTGGCCTTCACCTCGCTCACCTCCGAGGAGGGCGTGGGGCCCGTCGCGGACTGGGTCCGTGCGCGGCTCGCCGCCTGGACCGCATGAGCGTCCGGGCCACCGCCCGGATCACCGCGGCCCTCGACGGCCGGGGCGTCACCTCGCTCCCCGTGCTGCGGGGCGACGGACCGCTCGCCCTGCGCCGGACCCGGGACACGGCCGGGTCGGGCACCCGGGTCACCGTCGTCGGCGCCATGAGCGCACCGCTCGGCGGCGACCGGCTCGCCATCGCGGCACAGGTCGGCGAAGGCGCCCGGCTCACCGTCGACTCGGCAGCGGCGACCGTTGCCATGCCGGGACCGGGAGGCGAACCCGCCACGTACGACATCGAGTTGAACGTGGGGGAGCGGGCCGAGCTGCGCTGGCTGCCGGAACAGCTCGTCTCGGCGCACGGCAGCGTTCTGCGCATGGCCACCCGGGTCCGACTCGCCCCCACCGCACGGCTGGTGCTGCGGGAGGAACAGATTCTCGGCCGCCACGCCGAAGGCACCGGCACCCTCCTCGGCCGCCTCACCGTGCACCGAGCCGGCCGGCCGCTGGTCGACCAGCAGATGGCGTACGGACCGGGATCCCCCGGCGGCTGGGACGGCGCAGCGGTCCTGGGTGGCCACCGGGCCGTCGGCCAACTGCTCGTCGTGGAACCGGCATTCGACGAGAGGCGTCCCGAAGCGCGGCTGCTGGGAGAGACCGCCGTTCTCACCCCGCTCGCCGGACCGGCCGTGCTGGTCACAGCCGTCGCCCGTGATGCACGTCTGCTGCGCCGTGTCCTGGACGAGGCGCTGGACGAACTGCTCGACGCCCCGGTGGGGTGAACACCGCTGGGCCGTGTCTCACGCCTTCCGGTCGTACGCCTCCAGCCAGGCGTCCTCCGCCGCGTAGTCGAAGAGCTTCTTCCCGTACGCCCGGAGCATGGCGGGGAAGGCCTCTGTCCAGTCCCTGCCCGCCAGCTGCGCCGCGATCCACTCGACCGTCCCGGGAAGCGACCGCGCGTAGTCCGTGACCGGCCGGTACCCCAGCTCTCGCTCGGCGGCCGTCATGTCGTACACGATGGGATGGGCGGCGCTCCAGGGCGTCGAGCCGACGCCGTCCTCCCCGGGCGCGCCCGCCATCAGCACGGTCTCCGTCGTGCGGCCGAGCGCCGCATCGACGGCCTCGCCGATCTCCGCGACCGTCGGCGCCTGCGGATCCCCGGCGTTGAGCACCCGCGAACCGGGCCGCAGGGCAGCCAGTCGGATCAGCTCGGCCAGGTTGGAGACATGGACCGGGTGGAAGCGGGACTCCCCACCGAACGCGAGCACCCGCCGGTCGCGGCCGTCCAGGAGCCGCTTCACGAAATACAGCTCACGCGGCGAGCGGCAGTACCTGCCGTGGATCGCCCCGGCCCGCAGCAGCGTCACCGGCAGCGCCTCCCCGGCCGCCAGCAGATCCCGCTCCAGCTGTATCTTCCGCGTCCCGTACGTCGTGTCGCCGGCCGGCAGGGTGCGCTGCGACTCCGGGATCGGCAGCGGGTAGTGCGGCGAACCGTCGGGTTCGCCCTGCGTGTCGAAGCTGCGGCCCCGATCGTCCTCGTACACCGCGCCGCTGGAGATCACCACCGCCGAACCGATCCGGTCCGCGAGACCGGTCAGCTGACGGGCGTGATCCGCGTCGTACGCCACCATGTCGACCAGTACGTCGCAGCCGTCGCCCAGCGCCGCCGCGAGCGCCCCGTCGGCGTCCCGGTCCAGGGCCGTCGTGCGCACCGCCTCGTCCCACCGTGCGTCCCGGCCGCCGCCGCGCGAGGCGGCCGTCACCTCCCAGCCGTCCTCGACGAGCGACTGCACGGCCACCCGCCCGATCTGTCCCGTCGCACCCAGAACCCATGCGTTTCCCTTGCTCATGAGGGCCACGCTAGGGCCGGGCGGCCACCCGTGCGGGCGACGTTCACCGAGCGCGGATCCGCCGTCGGCGTCGCAGTTTCGGGAACTTCTTCGACGGCCCGTCCTGTTCGGCCTGCGCGGCCTTCACCTTGACCGCGTACTCGTCGACGTACTCCTGACCCGAGAGCCCCAGGATCGCGTACATGATCTCGTCGGTGACCGCCCGGATCGCGGCCTTCTGGTTCTCCATACCGGCATAGCGCGAGAAGTCCAGCGGCTCACCGAAGCGGATGGTGACGCGCCTGATGCGCGGGACGACCTGCCCCGGCGGCTGGATCTCGAACGTACCCACCATCGCGCACGGCACCACGGGCACCTGCGCCTTGATCGCCATGACGGCCACGCCCACCTTGCCCTTGTAGAGCCGGCCGTCGTGCGAACGGGTGCCCTCCGGGTAGATGCCCAGCAGTTCGCCCTTGCTCAGCACACCGAGCCCTTCCCTGATCGCCGCCTGCCCCGCCTCCTTGCCGGAGCGGTCCACCGGGATCTGCCCGATGCCGCGGAAGAAGGCGGCGGTCAGCCGCCCCTTCACTCCCGGCCCGGTGAAGTACTCGGCCTTGGCGAGGAACGTGATGCGCCGTTTGAGGATCGCCGGCATCAGGAAATGGTCGGAGAACGACAGATGGTTGCCGGCGACGATGGCCGCGCCGTCCTCCGGGATGTGCTCCAGGCCCTCGATCCTGGGGCGGAAGAACAACCGTAGAAGCGGCCCGATGATGACGTACTTGAGCACCTGGTAGAACACGGGGCGGCTCCTGGGGTCCTTTGTCTGGATCATGTCCGGCTTGCCGGCGCACCTCTCCGGGAGGGCAGCCTATGCGCAGCCGTCGTCCGGTGTGACGGCCTTCCTGACGTAGTCCTCGACCGCCGCGTCGAGCCCGATGTCGTGCTGGGCCCGCTCGGACAGGTACCAGCGGTGTTCGAGGAGTTCGTGGTAGAGCTCGGCCGCGTCCATCCGGGCGGGCACATGGTCGCGCGCCGCGCGCACGGTGGGGCGGAAGATCTCGCGGACCCAGCGGTGGGCCAGCACCTCGGTGCGGGCGCCGTGCCGGTCGCCGGGGGCGTAGTCGTCCTGGGTGGCGATCCAGCTCTCCAGGTCGTTGAGGAGCCGTCGCGCCTGGTTCTCCTCGGCGTCCATCCCGGTGAGGCGCAGCAGCTGGCGCTGGTGATGGCCGGCGTCCACGACCTTGGGCACGAACGTGACCGTGTCCCCGTGGTCCGAGTGCGATATCTGCATCTCGGCGACGTCGAAGCCCAGGTCGTTGAGACGGCGGATACGGCGCTCCATGTAGTGGTGCTTGCCCGCCGGGTAGACGGAGGTGCGCGTCAGCTCCGTCCACAGCGCCGCGTAGCGCTCCTCGATCTCCAGGCCGAACGCGATCGGGTCGATGGACGGGTGCAGCGCGCCGGCCGCCTCCAGGTCGAGCATCTCGCCGCTGATGTTGACCCGCGCGAGCTCGATGTCGTACGCGCGCTGCCCGTCGCTCAGCCGGGGGTGCAGCTCCCCGGTCTCGGCGTCCACGAGGTAGGCGGCGTACGCACCCGCGTCCCGCCGGAACAGGGTGTTGGACAGCGAGCAGTCCCCCCAGGCGAACCCTGTCAGATGCAGCCTGACGAGGAGGACGGCGAGGGCGTCCATGAGGCGGTGCACCGTGCCGGGGCGCATGGTCGTCTCGAACATCGACCGGTAGGGCAGCGAACCGCCCAGATGGCGGGTGATCAGGACGGGTTCGAGCGGCGAGCCGTCGGCCTCGGTCCGTCCGGTGACCACGGCGAGCGGATCGACGGCCGGTATCCCGAGACGGTCGAGCGTACGCAGGAGTTCGTACTCGCGCAGCGCGGGCCGCTCGGCGAGCTCCTTCACCGCCACGGTCTCCTCGCCCGCTCGCGCGTAGCGCACGACGTGCCGGGAGATGCCGCGGGGGAGCGGCACGAGGTACTCGTCGGGCCACTGCTCCAGGGGTATGTGCCAGGGCAGTTCGAGCAGGAGGGCCGGGTGTTCGGGGTTGGTGGCGCTGATCTGCAGAGTCATGCGGTCACAGTCCCTGGGTCGTGCGGCGGGTCGACCGTGATCGGACCCCGAAGAGGCGGTGCGGGTCAAGGCCCTGGCCCGATCCGCACCGCCACCGCGCGGCGTCAGTCCTTCAGATGCTCCAGGATCCGGTGCATCCCGCTGTTCCAGTTCTCCTTGAGCGCCGCGACGGCCGCGTCCAGGTCGCCGCGTTGCAGGCACTCGGCGATCCGCTCGTGCTCCTCCGCGGATCGCTCCAGGATGTCCTGATCGCCCAGGGCCACCCGCTCGTAGCGGTGCATCGTCACCTTCAGGGAGGTGATCAGCTTCATCAGGCGGTCGTTGGTGCAGCCGGACAGGAGCAGGTCGTGCCACGCGTCGTCGTAACGCTCTATGACGTCGTGCGGCGCCTGCGGGGCCGAGAACGCGCGCGCCTCCTCCAGGAGGCGGGGGGCCGTCGCCGCCAGGTGCTCGGGATCGCTGGACTCCAGGGCGAGCGCCTCCAGCGTCGCGACGATCGCGGACAGGTCGCGGAACTCCTGGGCGCTGAGCGGTGTGAAGCGGAAGCCCTTGCCCCGCTCGCTGGTGATGACACCCTCGCGCTCCAGCGTGATCAGTGCCTCGCGCAGCGGAGTACGGCTGACGCCGAGTTCGGTGGCGAGCTGCCCCTCGTTGATCGGCGAGTTGGTCGCGATCGCGCCGCGCCCGAGGCGCTTGATCAGTTCCTCCTTGACCTGTTCGCGCAGCGGGCGGTTTTCGATTGGCATGTGAGGCTGCCCTCCCCTTCGGTCCGGTCGATTATCCGCTACCGGAAAGTCACGCGGTACCGGCGCCGTCGACCGGGATGACCGCTCCGCTCAGGAACGCCGAGGCGTCGGAGGCGAGGAACGCCACGGTCTGGGCGATGTCGCGGGGCTGCCCGATCCGGCCGAGGGGCCGGTCGGCGGCGTCGGCGTAGAAGGCGTCGGAGCTCTCGCCGAGCTGGCGGGCCTCCTCGGCGAGCATTCCGGTCGCCGTGTCACCGGGACAGACACAGTTGACGCGGATGTTGTCGGGGCCGTGGTCGATGGCCATGGCGCGGGTCATGTTGACGACGGCGCCCTTCGACGCGCAGTACGAGACGGCCCGGCCACCGCCGCGGATGCCCCACCCGGAGCCGGTGTTGACGATGGAGCCGCCGCCCCGGGCAGCCATCCCGGGGATCACGAGGCGGCTCATCAGCATCACCGAGCGGATGTTCACGGCCATCACCAGGTCCCAGTCGTCCTCGGTGACCTCGCAGACCGTGGAGCGGCGGATGATGCCGGCGTTGTTGAACAGGACGTCCACGCCGCCGAACCGCTCCTGCGCCGTGTCCACGACGGCCTCGCAGTCCTCGCGCCGTGACACGTCGCAGCGCACGAAGGTCCCGCCGGTGTCCTTCGCGGTGCGTTCGCCGCCGTCCGTGTCGATGTCGGCGATCACCACGCGGGCGCCGAGCTCGGCGAGTACCTGGGCGGTGGCGCGGCCGATGCCGGCTCCGCCGCCGGTCACGATCGCGCGCTTGCCGTCGAGGGAGATCATCCTGGGCTCCTTCTGTCCTGGGTTCGGGATGTCGGGGGGTGCGGGGTCACATGGCCAGGCGGTACAGCGAGGTGCGCCGCCTGCCGGTGATGACGGGAAGATGGCCGGACAGCTCCGCGTCGAGCGCGTCGTCGCCGGTGTCGAGGAGGAGGGGGCGGCCGCCGAGCGCGGCCAGTTTCGCTTCGGTGCACAGCACGAGCAGGTGCTCGCGGCCGCCCGCCGCGCGCAGGACGCGCGGCGAGATCTGCTGGTTGCCGCGGCCCAGGAGGAAGCCCTGACCGCCGATGGGGGAGAGGGCGATCCAGGCGGGGCCGAGCGCGAGGAGGGCGTCCTCGCCGGCCTCGCGTGCCACGGTCCGGGGCGGGTGGCCCGGCCGCAGGGCGAGCACGTCGACTCCGGTGAGCGAGACGTCCGCGCCGAGCGAGGCCGCCACCGCCCGGGTGGTGCTGCCGGGGCCGAGGGCGAGCAGTCCGGCCCCGACGCGCTCGGCGACCTCGGCCGCGATCCCGCCGACGGCATCCGGTGCGGTGGCGGTGCTGCCGGTCTTGCGCTGCTGCACCCGGACCGGTACGTCGGGGACGGGCAGCCACCCGAAGAGCCGGGAGGTGACGCGCCCTTCGCCCAGGGCGTCCTCGTCGCGGTCCATCACCTCGGCGTCCCGCAGCCGGACGTTTCCCGTGCGGGCGAGCCACGCCGCCGCGACCTCACCCGTGGCGCGCGGGCTGACGGCGAAGACGGCCGAGTGCATCTTCACGCCGGTCGGTACGCCGAGGACCGGGCAGGGTACGTCGCCGAGGGCGCCGAGCACGTCCCGCGCCGTGCCGTCGCCGCCGGCGAAGAGCAGGAGGTCGACGCCCTCGGCGACGACGGCCCGCACCGCGGCGGCCGTGTCCGCGGCCGAGGTGTCCCGCCCGGCCCCGGCGGCGTACACGACCCGCCCCGCAAGCCCCGCGGCGGCGACGGAGTCGGCGCCCAGAGGACCGGCGGCGGTGACGACCAGAAGCCCGGAACCCGGCGCAGGGCACCCGGCCCGGGTCGACTTGCCCGCACGCGCCGCCAGTTCGCCCAGGGCCGCGGCGGCACGCGCCCCCGCCAGGGGGTGTGCGCCGAGCGAGAGTGCCGCGCGGGCCCGGTCCGGGCCGTCGGTGCCGCCCAGGCCCACCCGGCCGCCGAGCCCGGCGACCGGGTTGACCACCAGGCCGATCCTGGTCACCGGCGGCCCGCCTCGCCCAGCACCTTGCGGCGGTAGGCGCGCCAGGAGACCGCCCATGTCGCGGGGTCGTCCAGGGCCTGAGGGCGTACCCGGTGGATGGTCGAACGGTGCGGCGCCGTGCGTACGGTCTCCGGGTCCTCGTACGCCTCGCGGGCGATCTCCGCGAGGATCGCCGCGTACTCGTCGAGGTCGGCGCGTGTGTAGGACTCGGTCGGCTCCAGCGTCATGGGTTCCGGCACCACATAGGGGTGGTGGCTGGTCCAGTAGTGCGTACCGAAGTCCGCGGCGCGCAGGCCGATGTCCTCGGAGTGCAGGCCGGTGTCCTCGTGGAGCTTCTCCCAGCTGTAGCGGACCTGCTCGACGCGTGGGCGCCCCGCGGCGTACGGGACGGAGACGCCCGGGATCTGCCGGACCTTGTGGAGGAGGTAGTTGTTGTTGAGGACGGCCGTCTCGGCGGCGGCCCGCAGGCCCTCGGCGCCGAGCGACATGATCCACGCGTAGGCGCGGACGAGGTTCGGCACGACGCCGTAGAACGGCCGCATCTTGCCGACCGACTCGGGCCGGTCGTCGTCCAGCCGGTAGGCGCCGGTCTCCGGGTCCAGCTCGACGGTGGGGCGGGGTAGATACGGGGCGAGCTCATCGGTGACCGCGCAGGCGCCCGCCGCCGGTCCGCCGCACGCGTGGGGAGTCGAGAACGTCTTGTGGAGATTGAAGTGGCACAGGTCGAAGCCCGCGTCCCGGGCGCGGGTGATGCCGAGGATGCCGTTCGCGTTGGCCTGGTCGTACGAGCACAGGCCGCCCGCCTCGTGCACGATCCGTACGAACTCCTCGATGCGCGGGTTGTAGATGCCCGTGTCCTCGGGGTTGGTGATGAGGAGCGCCGCCGTGCGCGGGCCGACCGCCGCCCTGAGTGCCTCGATGTCCGGGTAGCCGTCCGCGTCCGGGTGGAGGGTGATGACCTTGAAGCCCGCCGTCTTCGCACAGGCCGCGTTGGACGGGTGGGAGAAGATCGTCGTGATGACCTCGTCGCGCTGCTCCCGCTCGCCTCGCGCGGCGAAGTAGGCGCGGATCATCGCCACGTTGGTGTAGATCGCGGCGGAGCCCGCACCCGGCTGGAGCGAGACCCGGTCCATGCCGGAGATCTCCTTCAGGAGCTGCTCCAGGCTGTGGATGATCCCGAGGACGCCCTGGACCGTGTCCTCGTCCTGGAGGGGGTGCAGCGCCGCGATCCGCGGATCGCGGACGAACTGGTCGTTGACCTTGGGGCTGTACTTCATGGTGCAGGTGCCCTGGCCGACGTCGATGTTGAGATCGGCCCCCAGGTTCTCCTGCGAGAGGCGCAAGTAGTGGCGCAGGACCTGCTGTTGGGACATCTCCGGCAGGGCGGGCGGTTCGGCGCGGCGCAGGGCTGCGGGTATCGCCACCTGCTCGATGGACGGGTCCGCGGCCGGCACGAGGACGCCGCGCTCGCCCGGGGAACCGAGCTCGAAGATCAGCTGCTCGTCCCAGGAGGCCTGCCGGAACCGGCGCAGGCGCGGCTTGCCGGCGATGCGCGCTTCCTCGGGGGAGACGGACACGGGCGCGTGGGCGGTCACTTGACGATCTCCTCAAGGGTCGCGGCGAGCCGGTCGATGTCGGCCTTGGTGTGGACTTCGGTGACGCAGTACGCGGCCTCGTGCTCGCCGGTCGGTACGCCGCCGAAGATGCCCCGCTCCTTCAGGCCGGTGCGGATCTCGGCGGCGGTCCTGCCACCCGTGTAGCGGACCGTGAAGTCGGCGAAGTGCAGGGCGTCGCCGTACGGGACCTCGATGCCGGGCACCTCGGCCAGGCGCCTGCGGGCGTACGCGGTGAGCGAGAGGATCGTGTCGCCGATCTCCCGCATGCCCTGCGGCCCCATCAGCGCGAGATACACCCCGGCCCCGATGCCGTGCAGCGCGGCGGCCGTGCCGACCCATTCCTTGCCCTCCTCGCGCAGCGCGAACGAGGTCCGTTCGTAGGCGACGTCGCCGAAGCCGTACTCGCCCTCGACGGTCGTCGGCACGAGGCCGAACAGGCGTGACGGGTACTCGGCGACCAGCCGCTCCTCGTCGCGGGTGGCGATGAAGCCCGCGTTGCCGCCGCCGAAGCTCTGGTGCAGGCCGAGCGGCTGGATGTCGCCGCACGCGATGTCGGCCCCGTACGCGGAGGGCGGCGCGAGCACGCCGAGCGTGAGCGGATTGCAGCCCACGACGTACAACGCCCCCGCATCATGGGCGAGTTCCGCGAGGCGGGGGAGCGCCTCGTCGACGATGCCGAGCGCGGAGGGCGTGTCCGCGTACACCGCCGCGGTGTCGCCGGCGGCGAGCGCCTCACGCACCGCTTCGAGGTCGGCGCAGCCGGTCTCCGGATCGACCGGGACGACCGTCACCTCGTGGTCGGGGCGTACGTAGTCACGGATGCGGGAGAGCTTGTCGGCGTCGACCGCGGTGGCGACGAGCACGCGGCGGCGGCCGGTGATCCGGCCGGCCATGCGCAGGGCGGTTCCCGAGGCCTGGAAGCCGTCGTACACCGGGACGTTGACGATCTCGACGTCGAGCAGCTCGGCCATCATCGACTGGTACTCCCACAGCGCCTGGAAGCGGCCGTGGTCCTCGTAGGGCTCGCCCGCGTAGGCCGTGAGGAACTCGCTGCGGTTGACCACCTCGTCCACGACCGCCGGTACGTGGTGCTGGTAGCAGCCGGAGCCGAGGAAGCTGAGTGCCTGCCGCGTCGAGGTGTTGCGGCCGAGCAACTCCTCCATGTGGCGGGTGAGTTCGGCCTCCGAACGGAGCGGGGCCGGCAGATCCAGGGGGCGGTGCAGCCGGATGCCGTCCGGGATGTCGGCGTAGAAGTCCTCGACGCCCGTGGCGCCGATCTCCTCCAGCATCGCCTGCCGTACGGCCGGAACGGCGTTCGGGATGTAGGGATGGGTGTAAGGGTGGACGGAGTCCTGGGGTGACGTCATGCCGCGCCTTTCGCGTGAGCCGACCAGTGGGTCGGTCGTGGACCACAGCAGCAAAAGTCTTTGGGTGTACACCTCTTGACGGCAGGCTCCGTCATTCAGTGTTCTGAATACAGCATTAGGCATTCAGGCTCCAGGAGGCAAGAGTGTCAACAGGACCCACCCGACGGGTTGTTCTGGCAACAGGCTTCGCGACCGCGGCATCGTCCCTGGTCAGTGGATGCGCCATGGGCGGCGCGGGCGGCGGCGAGGCCCGCGACATCGGCGGCAGGAAGGACGACGGAGGGGGCAAGGTCACCGGAAAGGTCACCGTCTGGTCGTGGGACGTGGCCGCCAAGGCCATGAAGCGCCTCGCCCGCACCTTCGAGGAGCGCCACCCCGGCACCACCGTCGACGTCGTCGACATCGGCTACGACAACGCCTACGACAAGATCACCGTGGGCCTGCGCGGCGGCTCGGGCCTCGCCGACGTCCTCACGGTCGAGGGCAGCCACATGCCGCGTTACATGGGCAACTTCCCGAGCGGCTTCTACGACCTGACGAGCCTCGGCGGCCGCTACGGAGGCGACTTCGACCGCGCCGCGTGGCGCACCGTCACCGGCAAGGACAGCGCGGTCCTCGCCCTGCCCTGGGACATCGGCCCCTGCGCGCTCTACTACCGCACGGACCACTTCCGCGCCGCCGGAGTGGACCCCAACTCGCTGCTGACCTGGGACGACTACGTAGCAGCGGGTGTCCGCATCAAGAAGGCCACCGGCCGCAAGCTGCTCATCATGGACTCCACCGACGCCGGGATCCTGCCGATGCTGCTCCAGCAGCAGGGCCAGTCCTACTTCAGGAACGGCCGGGTCGCGGTCGACACCCCGGAGGCCGTGAAGGCCCTCACGCTGATGAAGACCCTGCACGACAAGGGGCTCGTCGACTACGAGAAGGGCTGGGACGGGCTCGTCACCGGCACCAAGGAGGGCAAGGCCACCACCACGCCCACGGCCGCCTGGTGGACGGGCACGCTCACCGACGAGATGCCGGAGCTGAAAGGGAAGTTCAAAGTGGTGCCGCTGCCCGGATTCACCGCCGACGGCATCCGCACCTCGAACATCGGCGGCTCCACGCTCTGCGTTCCCGCACAGAGCAAGAACCCCCGACTGGCCTGGGCGTTCATCGAGTTCCTGCTCGCCGGCAAAGCGAACCAGGTCTCCATGCTCAAGCGCGAGGGCCTCTTCCCCGCCTATCTGCCCGCGCTCGACGACCCGTACCTGAGCACGAAGCAGGAGTACTTCGGCGGACAGGCGGCCCTCGACGTGTTCGCCCGGCTCGCCCGCAACATCCCGCCGGTCGAGAACAACAAGGACGACGCGAAGGCCACCGACATCATGGTCTCCGCCGTCACCGGCGTGATGCTGCGCGGCAAGGACCCGCGCGCCGCCCTGGACTCGGCCGCGCGGCAGCTCGCAGCGGCCACCGGCCGCGAAAGGGTGAAGTAGCCCGATGGCCGTCCACACCACCTACGAGCGGCCGGTCGCCCCGGCCCGTGCCCCGGCCCCGGCACGCCGCAGGCGGCGGCGCCCCACCGCCTGGCTCTTCGCCGGACCCGCGGCCGCCCTCTTCGCGCTCTTCTTCGCCTATCCGCTGGGCGCGAGCCTCCTGCAGAGCTTCACCACCGAGGACGCCGGTGCCACCCACTGGGTCGGACTCGACCAGTACCGGCGCATGATCGACGACCCCGCATTCCTGGAGTCCCTGCTCAACACCGGGATCATCCTCGTCGTGCAGGTCCCCGTGATGATCGGCCTGGCCCTCGTCCTCGCGGTCCTGCTCAACCAGTCCTGGCTGCGCTTCCGCGGCACCTGGCGAGCGGTCTACTTCCTGCCCGCCGTCACCACACTCGTCGCGTACGCCGTCGTCTTCCAGGTCCTCCTCAAGACCGACGGCGGTCTCGTCAACCAGATACTCGGCGCTGTCGGCATCGGCCAGGTCGACTGGCTCAACAGCCCCACCTGGGCCCGCGTCTCGCTGATCGCGTCCCTGACCTGGCGCTGGACCGGCTACAACGCCGTCATCCTGCTCGCCGGACTCCAGTCCATCGGCAAGGAACAGTACGAGGCCGCCGCCATCGACGGCGCCACCACCTTCTCCACGTACGCCCGGGTGATCCTTCCCCAGCTGCGCCCGGTCGTCCTGTTCTGCGTGATCACCTCCACCATCGGGACGCTCCAGCTCTTCGACGAGAACTACGTCCTCACCCGCGGCGGCCCCGACGACGCCACCCTCACCCCGGTCGTCTACCTCTACAAAGTCGGCTTCCAGCAACTCGACTTCGGCTACGCCGCCGCCATCGCCTGGGTCGTCGTGGCCATCATCGCCGCGGTCTCCGCCCTCCAGTACGTCGCCTTCGGAAGGGAGCGCCGCCGGTGACCGCCCTCCAGCAGGCCCCCGTACGCGTCCACCCGGCCCAGCGAGCCGGCCGCTACCTCGTACGCCTGTTCCTCGTGGGCGGCGCCGTCGTCAGCCTGGTGCCGTTCCTCTGGATGGCGATTGCCGCGACGCACTCCACGTCGGAGCTGTTCCACTCCCCGCCGCCGTTCCTGCCCGGCGGCCGGCTGCTCGACAACCTCGTGCGGCTCCAGGACACCATCGGCTTCGGGAAGGTCCTCCTCAACAGTGTCGGCATCGCCGTCGTCCACACCGCGCTCAGCTCGCTGATCTCCGCCATGTGCGGCTACGGACTCGCCAAGTACCGCTTCCGCGGCCGGGGCCTGCTGCTCGGCGCCGTGCTCGCCACGATGATGATCCCGTTCCAGGTGCTGCTCGTACCGCTGTTCCAGATGATGGCGAGCGTCGGCTGGATCGACTCCTACCAGGCGGTGATCCTGCCGTTCCTGGCGAACTCCTTCGGCATCCTCCTGATGCGGCAGAGCTTCGTCGACTTCCCCGACGAGCTCCTCGAATCGGCCCGGATCGACGGCTCCGGCGAGCTGCGCACCTTCTACCAGGTCGTGCTGCCGTGTGTGCGCCCACAGCTCGGCGCCCTGGTCATCTTCACGTTCATGGCGCAGTGGAACAGCTTCATCTGGCCGCTGCTCATGCTGAACTCCGAGGACAAATACACCGTGCCCGTCGCGCTCAACACCCTCACGGGGCTCTCGCATGTCGACTACTCGGGCCTGATGCTCGGCTCGCTCCTCGCCACGCTTCCGCTGATGCTCCTCTTCCTGCTCTTCCAGCGGCAGTTCGTCGCCGGACTCCTCGGCGGGGCGGTGAAGGGATGAGCCGCCTGACCCGTGTCCCCGGCGTCCTCTACGGCGGTGACTACAACCCCGAGCAGTGGCCCGAGGAGGTCTGGGCCGAGGACGCCGAGCTGATGCGCGAGGCCGGTGTCACGATGGTGACCGTCGGCGTCTTCTCCTGGGCCCGGTTCCAACCCGGTCCGGACACCTGGGACTTCGCCTGGTTCGACCGGCTCCTCGATCTGCTGCACGCCCACGGCATCGCCGTCGACCTGGCCACCGCGACCGCGTCACCGCCGGCCTGGCTGGTGCGTGCACACCCGGAGATCCTGCCGGTCACGGCCGACGGCGTACGCCTCGAATTCGGCTCGCGCCAGCACTACTGCCCGTCCTCGCCCGAGTACCGCGCCGCCGCGCTCCGGCTCACCCGCACCCTCGCCGAACGCTACGCACACCATCCGGCCCTCGCCCTGTGGCACATCCACAACGAGTACGGCGACCATGTCACCGAGTGCTTCTGCGCCCGCTCCGCCGACCACTTCCGCACCTGGCTCACCGACCGTTACGGCACCGTCGACGGCCTCAACCACGCCTGGGGCACGGCCTTCTGGTCCCAGCGCTACGGCACGTACGAAGAGATCGAACCGCCGCGCACCGCTCCGGGACCCGTCAACCCGACGCAACTCCTGGACTGGCGGCGCTTCTGCTCCGACGCACTCCTCGAATGCCACCGCGCCGAGCGCGAGGCACTCAGAGAACTCAGCCCCGGCATCCCGGCCACCACCAACTTCATGTCGATGTTCAAGGCACTCGACTACTGGAAGTGGGCCGAGCACGAGGACCTGGTCTCCGACGACGCCTACCCGGACCCCGCCGACCCCCGCGCCCACGTCAACGCCTCCCTGAACTACGACCTGATGCGTTCCCTCAAGGGCGGCCGGCCCTGGCTGCTCCTCGAACAGGCGCCGTCCGCCGTCAGCTGGCGGCCGGTCAACGTCCCCAAGAAGCCCGGCCTGCAACGCCTCTGGTCCCTCCAGGCGCTGGCCCGCGGCGCCGACGGCATCATGTACTTCCAGTGGCGCGCCTCCCGCGCCGGCGCGGAGAAGTACCACAGCGCGCTGCTCCCGCACCGCGGCACCGCGTCCCGGGGCTGGCGCGAGACGGTTCGCTTCGGCGCCGAACTCGCCCGGCTCGGCGAGGTCACCGGCGCCACCACCCCGGCGGACGTGGCGATCGTCCTCGACTGGGACTCCTGGTGGGCGCTGGAGGCCGAGGACCACCCCTCCGCCCGGATGCGCTGGCGCGAGCTCCTGCACCCCTGGTACGCGGCGCTCCACGCCCGCGCCGTCACCGTCGACTTCGTGCCCCCGCACGCCGGCCTCGACGGCTACTGCGCGGTCCTCGCCCCCAACCTCCACCTGCTGCGGCCCGAGAACGCCGCACGCGTCGCGGCCTACGTACACGGTGGCGGCCACCTCGTGTGCGGCCCCTTCTCCGGCGTCGTCGACGGCCACGACCACATCCACGACGGCGGCGCACCCGGACCGCTGAGGGACGTACTCGGCGTGTCCGTCGACGAGTTCTGGCCGATCCCCGACGGTGCGGCGGTGCCCCTCGCCTCCGGCGCAGAGGCCACCCTGTGGAGCGAGTGGATCGAGCCCGGGGGCCCGGACACGGAGGTCGTCGACTCGTACGCGGCCGGCGAGCTGACCGGCCGCCCCGCCGTCACCCGCCACCGCTACGGCACCGGCACCGCGTGGTATGCGAGCGCCCACCTCGGCGACGGCATCGCGGCCGTGCTCGACGAGGCGCTGCGGGCGGCGGGCGTACGTTCCGTGCTCGACGTCCCCGAGGGTGTCGAGGCGACCGTGCGCTCCGGCGCCCGGGGCACGTACCTCTTCGTCCTCAACCACAACGACCACGACACGCGGACGCCACTGACCGGCCGCTACGCCGCCGGTGGCACCGACCTGCTCACCGGAGTCGCCGTCCGCGACCACATCGACCTCGGCCCGCTCGACGCCGCCGTCCTGCGCATCGACACCGACCCCCTGGGAGAGACCGGGAAATGACCCGTTGGAGAGACCGACCCATGACCGGACGCCGTCCCCTGAGCGTCCTGACCGCACTGCTCCTGGCCGGCGGCGCCCTCGCCGTACCGCAGACGGCCACCGCCCACGGACACCCGGAGCCCCCGCCCTCGTACGCCGACGTCCTCGACCTGCACGGCACCCCCGCCGCCGCCCAGCCGGGCGACGACGAGGACAACAACCCCGTCAACGTCTTCGCCGACCGCGGGGCCTGGCACGCGTACGCCCTGCCGAAGGCCGGCGACAAGGACGCCTACGGCGGCTTCTCCGGGCCCCTCTACATCGCCCAGGAATACCCCTGGTGGCTCAGCAAGTCCTTCAGCCGCATCCGCCTCACCGAACACGGCCGCGCCCTGGACCTGGCAGGCGGCGGCGCACCCCGCCTCACCTCGCTCCCGGGCCGGCTCCTCCAGTCCTACGACCTCGGCCGCGGCCTGCGCCTCACCCTCGAACTCCGCTTCGCCACCGACCGCACCGCCCTGGTCCGGGCCGAGGTCCGCAACACCGGCCCGGCACCCCGCATCCTGGGCGCCGACTGGACGGGCAGCCTGTTGCGGCCCGCCGACGAACCGATGCGCGACGCACCGTCGCTGACCGCCACCGGCTCCGGCGTCGGCGTCGGCTTCGCGAAGGTCCGCGAGACCTGGGACTACCTCACCGACGGCACGGAACGCTTCGAGGTCACCCACAAGGACCGCGTCCGCACGACGGTGGACGGCGACACCTACCGCACCGAGGCCGTGGAACCGGTGACCCTCGCGCCGGGCCGCGCGCACAGCTTCGACTGGACCGAGTCCTACACCTTCACCGCCGCCGAGCGCACGAAGGAGCAGGCGAAGGTCCGCGACGTACTGGCCCGCCCCGCATCGGTCGTGTCCGCGTCCGACGCGCGCTGGCGGGGCTATGTCGCCGGGGTGACCCGGGGCGTTCCCGCCGACCGGCGGCGCACGGCCGTGAAGTCCCTGGAGACCCTCGTCACCAACTGGCGCAGTGCGGCGGGGCGGATCAAGCACGACGGGATCACACCGTCGATCTCCTACAAGTGGTTCACCGGCGGCATCTGGGCCTGGGACACCTGGAAGCAGGCCGTCGGCACCGCACGCTTCGCGCCCGAGCTGGCCGAGTCGCAGATCCGCGCCATGTTCGACTGGCAGATCCGGGCCGACTCCACGACCCGCCCCCAGGACGCCGGGATGATCCCCGACGTCATCTTCTACAACGACCCCGCACGCGGCGGCGGCAACTGGAACGAACGCAACTCCAAGCCCCCACTGGCCGCCTGGGCGGTGTGGGAGGTGTACGCGAAGTCCGGGGACAAGGCCTTCCTGCGCGAGATGTACCCGAAGCTCGCCGCCTACCAGGCGTGGTGGCACCGCAACCGGGACCACGACCACAACGGTCTCGCCGAGTACGGCGCCACCGTCGACCCGGCCAACAACTCCACCGAGGAACGACGCCTCGCCGCGGCCTGGGAGAGCGGCATGGACAACGCGCCCCGCTTCGACGCCACCCTCGGCACCGGCATCGTCGCCAACAGGGCCGCCGACGGAACGCTCCTCGGCTACTCCATCGACCAGGAGTCCGTCGACCTCAACTCCTATCTGGCCGCCGATCAGGCCTACTTGGCGCGCATCGCCGGTGCGCTCGGCAGGGGCGTCGACGCCAGGCACTGGAAGCAGCGCTCCACCGCCACCTCCACCGCCGTCCGCACGACGATGTACGACTCCGCGGACGGCTGGTTCCACGACACCGCGCTCGGCACCGGCGCACCGCTCACGGCCCGCGGCCGCGGCATAGAGGGCGCCGTCCCGCTGTGGACCGGCACGGCATCCGCCGCACAGGCCCGCGCGGTGCGCGACAAGCTGACGGACCCGGCGGAGTTCGCCACGACCGTGCCCTTCCCGACCGTGGCGAAGAGTTCCCCCTACTTCTCGCCGACCGCGTACTGGCGCGGCCCGGTCTGGTTCGACCAGGCATACTTCGCCCTCGGTGGCCTGCGCCGCTACGGCTACGGCAAGGACGCGGACGCGTTGACGGACCGGCTCCTGACCCATGCGTCGGGCCTAGCGGGCAACGGACCGATCATGGAGAACTACGACCCGACCACCGGGGCACCGCTCAACTCGCCCAACTTCAGCTGGTCCGCGGCGCTGCTGCTGCCGATGCTGACAGGGGACGAGTAGGGGGCGGGAGGAGCCACGGCGCGTGGGCGCCGCCGTGACATCAGGAGGGCCGGGTATCCAGCAACCGGAACCGCAGCCGGCAGACCACTGCCTCCGTCTCGTGGCGTACGGCGTGGGCGACGACCGCGCCCCGCTGGTTCTGCAGCAGCCGCTGCCACACATGGGCCGGTTCGGCCTCGGGGACGAGGACGGTGATCCGGACTCCCGGATCCGCCGCCGTCAGTGCGCGTACGTACGCGGCGACCGGCCGGCCGACCGTGCGACGGTCCGAGTCCAGCCGGACCAGTGGGACGCCCGGGTTCCACAACTCCCAGTCCCGTGCCAGGGATTCGGCCCGCGACCGGTCCTCGGTATCGGGGTGGCACACCGTGACCGCCCGGACCTCGTCGCCCAGCGACACCGCGGCGGTCAGGGCTTCGCTGGTGAGCCGGGTGAGGGAGGAGACCGGAACCACGACCAGTGAGCGGGCGCGGTGCGGAGGATCCGGGATGCGGCCGACGCCCAGCCGTTCCCCGATCCTGCCGTACGCCCGGTTCACGCACTCGAAGCAGGCGACCAGCAAGGGCAGGGCGACCACGATCAGCCAGGCGCCGTCATGGAACTTGGTGGCCGTGACGACGACCGCACCGACCCCGGTCAGCAGCGCGCCCAGGCCGTTGAGCAGCGCCTTGCCCGCCCACTTCGGCCCGCGGACGCCGCGCCAGTGGACGACCATCCCGGTCTGGGCGAGGGTGAAGCCGACGAACACACCGATCGCGAAGAGCGGGACGAGGGTGTTGGTGTCGCCGCCGGAGAGCACCAGCAGCGCGGCAGAGACGGCCGAGAGGGCGAGGACCCCGTGGCGGTGCACCTGCCGGTCGGCCTTCAGACCGAACACATGCGGCAGGAAGTTGTCCCTGGCCAGCAGTCCGAGCAGCACCGGAAGCCCGCCGAAGGACGTGTTGGCGGAGAGCGCCAGCAGCACCATCGTGGCGAACTGCACGACGTAGAAGGCGAGATGGTGGCCGAACGACGCCTCGGTGAGCTGGGCCAGCACCGTGACGCCCTGCACCGGCTGCAAGCCGAACCGGGAGATGAGCACGGACAGACCGATCAGCATGACACCGAGCAGCACACCGAGCGCGACCTCCGCGCGCTGGGCCCGGCGGACGCCGGGGGCGCGGAACGACGGCACGGCGTTGGCGATGGCCTCGACACCGGTGAGCGCCGAGCAGCCCGAGGCGAAGGCCTTGAGCAGGAGCAGCGCACCGACCGCGGTGGCCTGGTCGGAGAGCGCGGAGGCATGACCGGCCGCGGCCTCGGCGCTCACCGGGGCCGAGCGGAAGAGACCGACCACGATCACCGCGAGGACCGAGCCGATGAACACCGCGGTCGGCACGACGAACGCACGCGCCGAGTCGGCGATCCCGCGCAGATTCACACCGGTGATCAGGGCCAGCACGGCGAGGCAGAGCCATACGCGGTCGTCGTGGAGACCGGGGAAGGCCGAGGTCAGCGCGGCCACTCCGGCGGTGACGGCGACCGCGACATTGAGGACGTAGTCCAGGACCAGTGAGGCGGCCGCGACCAGGCCGGTGCGGCGGCCGAGATGTGTCCGGGCGACCGCGTAGCTGCCCCCGCCGTCCGGGAAGGCGGCGATGACCTGGCGGTACGAGGCCACGAGGACGGCCAGGAGGACCGCGATCGCCAGTGTGACGGGGAGTGTGAAACCGAGTCCGTGGCCGCCGGCCGCTGCCAGGACCAGGACGATCGCCTCGGGTCCGTACGCCACCGAGGCCATCGCGTCGAGGGAGAGCGCGGCGAGGCCGGTGAGGGAGGTGAGTTTGTGGCGTGCCCCGGCATCGGGGGGTTCCTGGGCGCTCGGCGCCGTACCGGGGGCTGAGGTCAGAACGGACATGTGAGGCGCGGTCCTTCGATCGGGTCCGCTCAGCGTGAGCCCGGGTCCGGCCGCCGGTGACGGGCGCTTGCGGGATCTTGGCGCGGAACGGTGAACTCTTCGCGCGTTCCTGACGCGCGGGGCAGGGACGGGGCGCCGGTTTCCCCGGCCTGCCGTGCCCCGCCCCGCCCCGTCACACCCGCCCGGTCCGCAGCCGTACGGGACCCAGCAGGCCGCTGACACGCTGCCCGGGAAAGACGAAGCGGGTCGGGCTCGCCGCGTCCAGGTGGGGCGCCAGTGTCCCGAACACGGTGATCTCCACGGCATTGGCCCCGGGCACGACCAGACCCGTCAGGTCGAAGACGTACGGGGAGCACACCCGCACCCCCGCGGCGACGCCGCCGACCCGTACCTCCGCCGTTCCCCGGACCCGCCCGAGGTCCAGCCACACCTGTCCCGCGACGGCCTCGGCGGGCACGGTCACCTCACGGCCGTACCGCACCCCGCCGCTGTACTCGGCGAGGCCCTGGTCCTCCCAGTCACCGAGCCGGATCCGCCCGGGGCCGACCGTGCACCGCACCGGACCCGCCAGCGCGGCACCACCCTCGTACCCGGGGCGGGTCCGGACCCGCAGCGCGGCGGCCCGCGGCCCGCCGCGATCACCGGGCGGCAGTTCGACCGTCACGGTACGCACCCCCCGGGCGTCGACGGCGGTCACGCCGCGGTATTCGGAGCCGTCCACGCGGACGGTGACGTCGCCGTGCACAGAAGCCGTCAACCGTGTGGTTCCGGGCGGGAGTTCGCACCACAGCCACTCCACGCCGCCTCGGCGCCCCGGGACCGCGAACCGCACCGGAACCACCGTGCCGTCATCGGCCTCGGGGTCCAGCCACGCGGCACCCGGGAGCGGATGAGGGCGGCGGCGCAGACACAGGGCGGCGGGATCACCCACCGGCTCCCGACGCACCCGGACCGGCCCGCGCCCCCGCGCCCCCTCGGCCCACCAGCGGGAATCGCTGTGCAGCGTCGCGACGCACTCACCGTGCCCGTCGTGGAGAACCGCGTCCACCAGGACCGCGCGCTCGCCGTCGCCGGACGTCTCGACCGTGATGTCGTTGTCGCCGACACGCAGCGCTGCAGCCACGTCGTGCCGTCGGACACGCGGCACCGCGTGCTCGGCGTACGGGTCGAATCCACCCTGTTTGCCAATGAGTTGCCCGTTCACCCGTAGCGCGCAAGGCGCCAGGGAGGCCACCTGGACGACGGCCCGGTCGGGGAGCGCGGAGAGGTGCAGTGTGGTGCCCATCGTCCCGGGCGCGTGGATCCACTCCGGGCGCCGGTAGCGTTCGGGATCACGAACGAGCGCGAAATGCGCCCGCAGGTCGCAGTGCTGATTGGGTGTCAGTTCCAGTTCGAGCAGGTGGAGTCCAGCCTTCGCCCGCACCGGGCCCATCGCGAGATGGCCCTCGTCGTGGAGAGCCACCGAAGCGCCGTCGATCCGGGCCCGCTTGGCCGCCGCGGCCCCGATCGCGAGATGTCCGTCGAAGGCCTCGTCCAGGTGCAGTGCCACGCGCAGCCGCACCACCTCTCCGGCGACCGCGTGGCCGAGGTGTGCGAACTCCTCGGGCACATGCCCCTTCGGCCCCAGAACCGCGCGATGAACCGGGTCCTTGTACACGCCCAGGGTCTCGGACCATTCGAGCACCGAGGGGCCGCCTCGGCCGGGCCCCTCGCGGAGCACGACCGCGCGCGGGCCGAACGTCGCGTGGACCGTGGCGCACGCCGGACGACCGGGGCCGGAGGGGGCGGCCCAGCCGTCCCGGAGACCGTCCTCACCGGCCGCCTCCACCCGGCGCCGGAAGGTCCGGCACTCGGTGACGGCCGTGCCGGTGGGCGGCCCGGTCGCGGGGCGGGCGAAATCGCCCCAGGTGTTGTCGAGCGTCGGGACGAGCATCATGTCCCACTCCGCGTCCGGAGGAACCTCCACGACGGTGGCGACACCCGGCCGGGAGCCGCGCGCCACGGGTGCGGCCGGTTCCCGGTCGCGGTCCGGGAAGACCAGTACGGCCGCGGGGCCCGTGTCGAAGGGGACATCGACCTCGACGGCCCGCGCGTCGTCGGCGGCGGGCAGTACCGGCAGCGTCCGCGGAGCACCGCCGAACGGGTCCACCAGAACGGCCGGGCCCGAAACATCCCGGACCCGCACCCGGGCCCGTCGCGCGTAGCGGCCCGGGTCGAAGTCGTAGCGGGCGTCGACCCAGCCCAGGGCGGCGCCCCGCTCGTCGGGGGCGGCGACGGACGCACGGGTCGCCCGCGGGGCGGCCGCGGTCAGGAACACCACCGTGGCGCCGTCCACCCGACGCGCGAGAGAGGGAACCGGTGCGCGGACGACCGGGTGCGCACCGCCGAGAGCGGCGTCGAGCGAATCGGCCGGATCGTCCGTCATGGGGATGTGCACGGCCCGGCCGTCCGCGAAGCACTCCCGCAGCCCGGCCGCGGTGGCCGTGCCAGGGCCGACGAGCTGCTCGGGGAGGTCGCCCAGCGCGATCAACCGCCCACCGGCGGAGGCGAATTCGACGAGTCGCTGCGCCGTCTCCCGTTCGAGCACGGTGCACGAGGGCAGCACGACCGTGGCGTACGCCTCGTCCGTGACCCGCAGCCGCACGCCGTCGTCGAGCCGGGAGACCCGGGCGCGGGCCAGGGAGGCGTCGTCGATGACGTCGGCGTCGAGGCCCAGACGGTCCATGACGCCGGGCCGGGTGCGGAACCAGGCCATGTCCCCGACGAGTCCGAGATACACCGACTGGGCGCGCCTCGCCGCGTCGGTGACACCGTCCAGGGCGGTGCCCGCCTGGGCGGTGGTGGTGGGCAGCAGGATCGCGATGTCGCACAGATGGTGACCGAGGCTCAGGATCGCGCACAGCCGGGTCACGGCGTCGGCGAAGACGTGGTGGTGGCGCCAGTACGGCTGGCGCCAGTCGGTCGCGGGCGGAGCCCATTCCCACCAGCCGCCCTTGGTCGTGTAGTACACGGCGTGCGGGTTGTAGAGAGTGGCGCCGGCGCGGAGCCACGGGAGCAGCCAGTCGAAGGTCTCCTCCAGGGTGCCGCCCCAGCCGGTGGAGTGGAAGGCCTCGACCCAGGTGCGGGGACGGCCGTAGAGGTGGGCGAGCGAGGAGTGGATGCGGGCGTCCCCGTGGTGGTCGGAGCCGGGTGCCGAGAACCAGCGGTGCGTTCGCGCGTAGTCGGCGTACAGCTCCACGCCCGCGACCGGATGCCCGGCGCGGGCGGGGTCCTGCTGGTCGCAGCCGATCAGCAGCCCGTGGCGCCCGTGCCAGGCGGCCAGCGGCCGGAAGAACGCTTCCTCGGCCAGTTCGGCCCGGGTCAGGTGGTAGTCGCGGCGGAGCCGGTGGATGTCCGGATCCGCGCAGTCGTCGTACAGGGCGTCGAGCCGCTCGGCGATGTCGTACCCGCGAAGGCGCCGAAAGGCGTCGGCGAAGCCGGTGGACCAGGTGGGCAGGGACGGCAGTTCGTCCTGGAACGAGCCGACGACGACGGATCCGAGCCGGTCACCGAGTCGGCGCTCGAACTCCCCGTGCACCCGGTCCAGCAGCGCCGCACAGGCATCGGTGCCGAGGTAGTCGAAGCCGAGCGCGACATGGTGATGGAGTGTCAGACGCCAGCGGCCGGAGCCGGGCGCCCGTACGACCCCGTCGGCCACCGTCACCGGGTCCGCCGGACCGGTGCTCCGGCCGTCGTCGTCGAGCGGTTCGGCGCTGCCCGCGAGCGGCCGGCCGTGCGGCGGGCACCGCAGTTCGCCGGCCCGGTCCGCCGAGGACTCCACCACGGCCTGCACGCGGTCGAGCCGACGGCCGGCGCGGGCGGGTCGCTCGTCGACGAGGCGTGCCTGCAGATCGGCGCCGGAGAAGCCGAGCTGGTCGTAGAACCAGAGGGCGACCCCCAGTTCACCGGCGTCGTCGCACACCCCGTCGAGCAGCGCCCACCACGCGTCGGAGAGAAACGGCGGGTCGTCGGCATCGGAGCCGAACAGCGGCCCCGACGGCGCCAGATTGAGCAGCACGAGGTTGTGCACCCCGCCCTGTGCGAAGCGCTCCAGCTGCGCACGCAGCCGGGCCCGGTCGAGCCGCTCCCCGCTCCACCACCAGATGGCGACGGGCGAGAAGGCGCGCGGGGGCGTGGCGAGGACCGCCGCGATGCCCGGCGGGAGGAGCGGTCCGTCCTCCGGGTGTGTCATGAGAGCTCCTCAGCCCTTGAGGCCGCCCGCGAAGCCCTTGATCACATAGCGCTGGAGGACCACGAAGACGATCAGGATCGGCAGCGCCGCGAGCACCAGCCCGGCGAAGACGAGGCCGTAGTCCGAGACGTACTGGCCGACGAACGCGAAGATGCCCACCGGCACGGTCTCCTTGTCGGAGCCGCCCAGATACAGCAGCGGGGTGAAGAAGTCGTTCCAGATGAACACCGCGTTCAGGATGATCACGGTGCCGGTGATGGGGCGCAGCAGCGGGAACACGATCCGGGCGAACGCCTGCCGGTGGTTGCAGCCGTCGATCAGCGCGGCCTGCGCGTAGTCCTGCGGCAGAGCACGGATGAAACCGGTGTACAGGAAGACGGTGAACGGCAGTTGGATGCCGGTGTAGAAGAGCACCATGCCCTGGTACGTGCCGAGCCAGCCGAGGTCGTCGACGAGTTTGTAGAGCGGGATCATGCCGAGCTGGAACGGCAGCACGATGCCCAGCAGGAACAGGATGTACAGCCCGTAGCCGAGGCCACGGGCGCGCCGCGCGAGGTAGTAGGCCCCCGTGGAACCGAGGACGATGAGCAGCAGCAGACTGACGACGGTGATGACCGTGCTGTTGAGCAGGGCGGGCCCCAGCGACGCGGAGGACCAGGCGTCGCCGAAGTTGCCGAAGGTGGGCGGCGAGGGCAGCGAGAGGGGCGATTCGGAGATCTGCCGGGGGTCCTTCATCGCCAGGGTGATCAGGGCGTACACCGGGAACAGGAAGACGACGGCGACGGCGATCATGACCAGTTCCAGGGCGTACTGCCCGTACCGCGGCCTGCGGCGCCCACGTCCCGTTCTCGCCGGTCCGCGGACCGTTGCGATGCTCACGCGGTGACCTCCCTCGCACGCAGATAACGGAGCTGGACCAGGGAGACCGCGGCGACGAACAGCGCGAGGACCAGGGCCACGGCGGTGCTGTAGCCGAACTTCCCGTAGACGAACGCTTCCTTGTACAGGACGGTCGACAGCGTCTCGCTGGAGGTGCCGGGGCCGCCGTTCGTCGCCGCGTAGACCTGGTCGAAGAGTTTGAGACCTCCGATGGTCGACAGCATCAGGTTGATCGTCAGCGCCGGGGCCAGGAGCGGCCAGGTGACATAGCGGAAGCGCTGCCAGGAGCCCGCCCCGTCGATCCGCGCGGCCTCGTGGAGTTCGGCGGGCACGCCCTGGAGCCCGGCGAGGAAGACGACCATCGAGTAGCCGGCGTACTGCCACACGACCATCGCCGCGACGGACCACAGGGCGAGCGAGGGATTCCCGAGCCAGTCCTGACGCAGTCCGCCGAGCCCGACCGCGCCGAGGAGACCGTTGAGACCGGCGCCGTTCTCGGGGTTGTAGACGTACTTCCAGAGGATCGCGACCATGACGGGGCTGACCACGGCCGGTGCGAAGAAGATCAGCCGCAGCACCGCGCGGGACTTGATGTTGGTGTGGACACCGAGCGCGAGCAGGAGGCCGATGCCGTTCTGGACGACGACCACGGCGATGGTGAGGAGCAGGGTGTTGCCGACGGACTCCAGGGCCCGGCCGTCGTCGAGCAGGGTGCGGAAGTTCTCCGTACCGGTGAAGGAGAAGCCGCCGATGCCGGACCAGTCGGTGAAGGCGTACATCACCCCGGCGAGGCTCGGATAGAGCACGACGATGCCGTAGACGACGAGCGCCGGTACGACGAAGAGCCACGGTGGGACGTTGTGGTCGCGGCGCCGCACCGGGTGCTCGCGACCGGTCCGCGGACCGTCCCCGGACCGGCCGGCCGTGCCGGGGACGGTCTTCTCGGAGGTGCTCGTCACGACTTCTTCCCATAGGCCTCGTCCATCTGCCTCAGGGCGCCGTCCACGTCCTTCTTGCCCGCGAGGAGGTTCTGCACGGCGGCGAAATGGGCGGGCTGCACCTCGGCGTTGGGCCAGCTCTGGTCCATGAAGGGAACGGCCCGGTTGTCGTCGATGAGGGGCAGGAAGCCGTCGAGGACCGGGTCGGTCTTCGTCGAGGCGCCGCGCTTGAACGGGATCGCGGCCACGGACTGCGCCCAGCGGTCGACGTTCTCCTGCTTCCCGAGGAATTCGATGAACGCCTTCGCCCCGGCCGACTTCCTGGACCGTGCGGAGACCCCGAGCCCGACGACGATGCCCGCCGGGATCCACAGATTCGCGGCGTCGTCACCGCCGGGGAAGGGGAACATGCCCAGGTCCTCCGGATTCCGGGCGGCCTGGCGGAAGTTGGCGAGCACGGCGGAGACCTGGACGGCCATCGCCGCCTTGCCGCTCGCGACCATCGAGGTCTGCTGCTCGTACGTCGTTCCGTTGGGGTTCTCGTTGAAGAAGCCCCGGCGCTGCAGCTCCTGGTACTTGCCCAACGCGTCGGCCCACCCGGAGCCGCGGAAGTGAGCCTTTCCGGAGGCCATCTCGGCGTCGAATCCGGGGTTCTTCGCATAGACGGCGTTGGGGACCAGCGCGTAGGTGATCAGCTGGGTGACCCAGGGCGTCTGTGTGCCGAGCGCGATCGGGATGATGCCCTTGGCCTTCAACTTCGCGCAGACTTCGAGGAGTTCACTCCATGTCTTCGGCGGCTCGACCCCGGCCTCGGCGAAGGCCTTCTTGTTGTGGATGGCGCCGATGACGCTGCTTCCCGCCGAATACAGATACGTCTTGCCCTGGTGCCGGTACGCCGGGTGGAAGTTCGCCGGGACCTCCTTGGTCCAGGACTGCTCGCTGAGGTCGGCGAGCAGCCCGGCCTTGGCCAGCTCGACCATGGACATGGCACTGCCGCTGCCGGGATAGAGCACATGCACATCGGGGGCGTTGCCACCGGCGAGCTGGGTGCGCACCACTGTCTGCACCTGGTCCGTGGGCGCGAAGGAGGTGGCGAACTCGTCGTCGGGCCGGGACTTGCGGTAGAGGGCGACGAGCTCCTCCATCGGCTTCTGCTGGTCGGCGACGCCGACGACGCGCAGCTTGCCGGAACCGCCGGAATCGGAGCAGGCCGTCAGCACGGGCGGAAGGGCGGCGAGCGCCGCGACCCCGCCGCCGATCCGGAGAAAACCCCGGCGGCCGACCGTGCTGCGGTCCGGCCGGAAGCGAGAACCCGTCGTCATGGTGTGTCCTCCTCGTACGAACGGACGAACGATGGTTTCGCCGCCGCTCCTGATGTGCGTCGGCTCGGGGTGGGCGACGGCCGCGGCCGGTCCGCCTCGGGCGTCCCGGCACGGCCGTCCACCGGGGGATGGGCGGCGGTGAATCGGTAGGCGCCCGAGGACACGCGGTAGAGCACGTGGTCGGCGGCGGTCGAGACCGGAGTGATGTGGCGGTCGTCGGCGCTCGGCACCACGCCCGATTCGCGGACCGAGGCGGGGTCCGTGGTGGGCAGGTACACGTCGGCGGTGGCGCCGGGCGGCACCAGGACGCGCAGGGCGATCCGGCCGCCGTGCCGCTCCCAGGTCACCGCGACGGTGCCGCGGACCGACTCGTGGCGGGCGCTCGCGTGGCGGAGGCCGCCGGGGCGCGGCCGGATCCGCAGCCGCCGGTATCCCGTGGAGTCCGGCGCCTGGTCCAGGCCGGCGACACCGCGGTAGAGCCACTCGCCGACCGAGCCGAGCGCGTAGTGGTTGAAGGAGTTCATCGACGGCGCCCGGAACCCCGTGCCGGGGGTCCACCCGTCCCAGCGTTCCCAGATCGTGGTGGCGCCGTGCCGCAGCGGAAACCGCCACGACGGCACCTCGTCGCGGAGCAGGAGCGCATGGGCGAGGTCGGCCCGGCCGTGGGCATCGAGTACGGGCGCGGCGAGCGCCACCCCGAGGAAACCGGTCAGCAGGGCGGGTCCGGCCGACTCGATGAGTTCGGCGAGACGGCGGGCGGCGGCGCCGACGAGCCCGGCGGGCAGCAGCTCGAAGGCGAGCGCGACGAGATGCCCGGTCTGGGTGTCGCCCGCGACGCGTACGGAAAGGCCGTCCGCGGCCCCCTCGGAGGTGACGAAGCGCTCGGTGAACGTGCGACGGATGTCGTCCGCCAGCCGGTGGTAGCGCTGCCCGACGTCCTTTTGCCCCAGGACCTCGGCGGCCTGTGCGGTGAGACGGGCACTCTGCGCGAAGTACGCGGTGGCCACGACCTCACGGGGGGTGGGGGTGCCGGGCGCGAGCCAGTCGGAGAAGTGCGGTCCCACCCGATGGCGCCAGACCAGATCGGGATTGTGGCGGTGGATCAGATCGACCCAGGCGCACATGCCCTCCAGCGACCGGGCGAGGAAGCGGGGGTCGTCGTAGACGCGGTACAGATGCCAGGGGACGATCACCCCCGCGTCCGCCCAGCCGGGCGCGCCCTCGTCGGCGACTCCCACGAGGCGCGGGGCGACATTGGTGAAGCCGCCGTCGGGGGTGCGGGCGTCATCGACGTCGCGCAGCCACTTGGTGAAGAACGCGGCGACATCGGCGTTGAGCGCGGCCGTGGGGAGGAAGACCTGCGCGTCGGCCAGCCAGCCGAGCCGCTCGTCGCGCTGCGGACAGTCCGTGGGCACACTCACGAAGTTCGAGCGCTGCCCCCACGCCACACAGTCGTGGAGCCGCCTCAGCTCCGCGTCCGAACAGTCGAACTGCCCGGCCCACGGCGTGTCGCTGTGCAGCGCCACGGCGACGACATCGGACTCGGTCAGCTCCGGGACGCCGCTGATCTCCGCGTACCGGAACCCGTGATACGTGAAGCGCGGCTCGAACACGATGTGCTCGCGGCCGTCCCCGACGAGCACATCGGTCGCGGCAGCGGTGCGCAGATTGGCCGTGTACAGCCGCCGTGACCCGTCCAGCACCTCGGCGTGCCGGATCACCACCCGTGCCCCGGCCGCGAGGCGACGGACGCTCAGCCGTACGCGTCCGGCGAGGTTCTGGCCGAAGTCGACGACGTGGGTGCCGGGGGAGACACGTTCGACCGAGCACGGGCGCAGCTCGGTCATCGCCCGTACGGGCTCGTCGACGGATGCCACGAGGAGGCGGTGATCGGTGTCCGTGATCAGTGCCGGGGGCCAGCCGGAGTCGTCGAAGCCGGGGAGTTCCCAGCCGTCGGCGGTGTGCCGGAGGTCATGACACTCGCCCATCAGCAGATCCGCGTGGCGGACGACTCCCGTGCCGGTGCGCCAGGTGCCGTCGGTGAGGACCGCGGTGCTCCGGCCGTCCGCCCCGGTCAGGTGGAGTTCGGCCAGGAACTGGGGGGACGAGCCGTAGTGGGCTCCGGCCCTGCGTGGTTCGAAGCCGACGAATCCGCTCCACCAGCCATCGGCGACGGTGGCCGCGAGGACGTTCTCGCCGTCACGCAGCGCCTCGGTGACGTCGTACGTCTGGTACTGGACACGGTGGTGGTAGTCGGTCCAGCCGGGCGCGAGTTCGGCGTCGCCGACCCGTACGCCGTTGAGCCGGACCTCGTACAGGCCGCGCGCGCTGACATGGAGCCGGGCACGGGTGACGGCCGATGCGGTGAAGGTCCGGCGCAGGACGGGGCACGGGGCGAGCCCGTGGTCGTCGAGGGCGAACTCGCCCTCGGTGGGCGCGTCCATGACGTCGACCGGACGCGGGTCGTGGGTGATCCACGAAGCCCGCCACTCACCCGCGTGGGTGAACGCGGTCTCGAACCACGAGGTGGCCTCGGCGGGCACGTCCGACCCGGCCGGCCATACGGAGACCCGCCAGTGGAAGCGCGTACGGCCCGGGAGCGCCGGCCCCGCGTAGTCGACGGCCGTCGCGCCGGGATCCGCCACCCGGCCGGTGTCCCAGAGGATTTGACCGCCGCCGTCCAGATCCTCGGCGTGCTCGGCGACACGGACCCGGTACGCCACCGGGTCGTCGCCACGGCGGTCGGAGGCCAGCCGCCAGGAGAGCCGGGGAGCGGGTTCGTCGATCCCCAGCGGGGTGGTGCGGTGCTCGCATCGCAGAGCGTACGGCCGCAGCTTCCGGGCATCCGGCCGGCCGGCCGCCGTCCCTTCGGCGGGGCGGCGGGCGGGTACATCCGTTGCTGGGGAACCGGACACGAGCACGTCCTTCCGTCGCACCGAATTTCCCGATGTGAAATCTAACGTTAATTCTGTGGCGTGGAGACTATGAGCCGCCCTGAGGGGTGTCAAGGGTGTTGCCGACCTGTCCTCGGGCGCCCGGGAGGATGGTTGATGTCTCCTCAACTAACCGCTTGTGAACGGCAATGTGACCACCCGCGGGTGGTCTTGTGGCGTGTTATTCCTCTGTGATATCCACGCTGTGATTACCACATGGACGGGCGTGAAATCACGCGCCGATCCCACCTCGTACCGGACGGAATTCCGTTCGACGAAGGGACGAGTTTCATGCAAATGAACAGTGGGTCAGGTGGTACCGGAGGGTTCGGAAGACGGGTGATGCTCGGCGGAACGGTCGGTATGGCCCTGGCCGCGGCGGGCCTGTCGGCAGGCCGGGCCTGGGGTGACGCGCCCTTCCACGAGGATCCGTTCACCCTGGGGGTGGCGTCCGGCGATCCGTGGCCGGACGGGGTCGTACTGTGGACCCGCCTCGCTCCCCAGCCTCTCGCGCCCGACGGAAGCGGAGGCATGCCGCCGTACGCCGTCGACGTGCAGTGGGAGGTCGCCCGCGACGACCGCTTCCGCTCCGTCGTACGCCGGGGACGGACCCGCGCGGTGCCCGAACTCGCCCACTCCGTCCACGTCGAGGTCTCCGGACTCCAGCCGGACCGGCACTACTACTACCGCTTCCGCGCCGGCGCCGCGCTCAGCCCCGTCGGGCGCACCCGTACCGCGCCCCCGCCGCACAGCCGGCCCAGGGAGCTGGACTTCGCCTTCGTCTCCTGCCAGGCGTGGTTCGAGGGCTTCTACACCGCCTACCGGCACCTCGCCGAGGAGGACGTCGATCTGGTCCTGCACCTCGGCGACTACATCTACGAGAACGCCATCGACGCCATGGGCGGCGTACGCAACGTCCCGGTCGCCGCCGAGCTGCGTCCCGAGCCGATGAACCTCGTCCAGTACCGCAACCGCCACGCCCTCCACCGCTTCGACCCCGACCTCATCGCCGCCCACCAGACCCACCCGTTCGCCCTCGTCTGGGACGACCACGAGGTCGAGGACAACTGGGCGCGCGACAAGTCCAAGGCCGACAACGAGCCCGACCAGGACCCGGCGGTCTTCCGCGAGCGCGCGGCGGCCGCGTTCCAGGCGTACTACGAGCATCTGCCGCTGCGGCTGCCGAACAAGCCGAACGGCTTCGAGGCCCGGATGTACCGCCGTCTGCGCTACGGGCGGATGGCCACCTTCCACATCCTCGACACCCGGCTCTTCCGCGACGACCAGCCCTGCGGCGACGGCACCAAGAGCGGCTGCGACGAACGGCTGACGCCCGGCCGCACCATCCTCGGCCCCGAGCAGGAACAGTGGCTGTACCGCGGCCTCGGACGCTCCGACACGACGTGGAACATGATCTCCCAGCAGATTCCCGTGGCCCAGGTCGACACCGATCCCGGCCCCGGCCAGGCATTCGTGATGGACTTCTGGGACGGCTACGTGGACGCCCGCCAACGGCTGTTCAAGGAGATCACCGACCGCAGCGTGAGCAACCCCGTCGTTCTCACCGGAGACATGCACCGCCACCTCGCCGCAGATCTGAAGCAGAACTTCGACGACCCGGGATCACCCACGCTCGGCGTCGAGTTCGTCGGTTCGTCCATCTCCACCACCAAGGACGGGATGGACCTGGACCCCTCCGGTGCCAAGCTGCTCGCGGCCAACGAGCACATCAAGTTCACCAACTTCCAGCGCGGCTACGTGCGCTGCGCGCTGACCCGGGAGAGCTGCCGCGCCGATTTCCGGGTCCTCCCGTACGTCACCACCCCCGGCGCACCCGTCTCGACCCGGACCTCGTACGTGACGGAGGCCGGCCGGCCGGGTCTCCAGCAGGCCTGAGCGCATCAGGGAGGCGGTGCCCCGGAAAGGGGCGCCGCCGATGTCGCTCACCGGACGGTGAGCGACCCCTTCATGTACGGGTGAATCGTGCAGATGAACGGGTACGAGCCTGCCTTGTCCGGGGCCGTGAACGTGACCGTCTGCCCCGGCGCCACATTGCCGGTGTCGAAGACCTTGTTGCCGGTGGCGGTCAGGGTGTGGGTCGCGGAGTCCTTGTTGACCACGGTGATCAGCGTCCCCGGCGCGACCATGGGACGGGCCGGCTCGAACGCGAAGTCCTTGATCGTGATCAGCATCTTGCCGACCGGGGAGGAGGAGACCGAAGGGGCCGGTGAGACGGACGACGGTGGTGTGGCACTGGGGGACGGCGAGCTGCCGCCGCCACTGTTCGAGCACCCGCTCGCGGCGGCGGCGAACAGTCCCGCCACGATCACCGCGGCGGCCGTCCTCGCACGGTTCCCCATCAAGAGCTCCTCGGGTCGGGCCGCCGGTCCGACGGCACTGTGACCCGAACGCTAGGAGCTCCGCGACCCGGCAACGGGCAGGCGCTCGGAGCGACCCGCGGGTCGAATCCGTCCGGCGTCCCGCCGTCGGCAGCCGGTACGCCGACCGGACCCCGCCGCGATTCCCGGGGCCGGGATGCGCACGTCTGCCCGGGGTCAGGATTCGCGCGTCGCCGCCATCCCCAGGGTGATCAGACCGAGCACCACCCAGCCGAACCAGAGCCAGCCGCTGCTCCCCAGCGCCACCGTGTAGGCGGTGACCACGACCAGGGCCGTCAGCGTGAGCACTCCCATGGCCTTCGTGGATCCGGACATGCCCGCACCCTCCTCGTCGGCCGTGCGGCCGTGGATGCCATCGTCACCCCGGAGGCATGCCCACCGCTACTGCCCGCGCGCCTGCAATGAGGCGAGATAGGCGTTGTACGCCTGGAGCTCCTGGTCACCGTCCCGGTCGGCCGCACGGTCGGAGCGCTTCGCCGTCCGCTGCTCGGAGCGGTACCACTGGAAGACCAGCGCGATCAGCACCAGCACCGACGGGATCTCGCTGAAGGCCCAGGCGATACCACCCGCCCAGCCCTGGTCGCTCAGCGCGTCGATGCCCAGCGAGGCCGGCGGATGCTTGTACGTCCCCACCATCGGCGTCGTCGCCATCATCAGCGCGATACCGAAGAACGCGTGGAACGGCATCCCGGCGAACAGCTCCAGCATCCGCATCACGTAGCCGGGCCGGTGCGGTCCCGGATCGACGCCCATGATCGGCCAGAAGAACACCAGACCGACCGCGAGGAAGTGCACCATCATCACGATGTGACCGGTCTTCGAGCCCATCAGGAAGTCGAAGAGCGGGGTGAAGTACAGCCCGTACAGGCTGGCGATGAAGAGCGGAATCGTGAAGACCGGATGCGTGATGACCTTCATGTACCGGCTGTGCAGCAGCTTGAGCAGCAGCTCGCGCGGACCCGTGCGGCCACGGCCCGCGACCGGCAGCGCACGCAGCGCCAGGGTCACCGGAGCGCCCAGCAGCAGCAGGATCGGCGACAGCATGCTGATCACCATGTGCTGCACCATGTGCACGCTGAACATGACCATGCCGTAGTCGTTGAGCTTGGTGCACATCACCAGCGCGATGCTCAGCACGCCGACGACGAAGAACACGGTCCGGCCGACCGGCCAGCCGTCCCCGCGTCTGCGCAGCCGCAGCACGGCGTACGCGTACAGGCCGATGCCGAGAAGGCAGCCGATGAGGAAGAACGGGTCCGCGGAGAATTGGAGCCCACGTCCCAGCGTGAACGGCGGCAGATCCATGTTCATGCCGTGCCCGCTGTGATCCATCTGTCACTCCCGCCGGGGGCGTCCCCGATTCGTGCCGGTTGTCCCGACCAGAGTAGAACTGACCCCGGCCGAGGTTGCGGCCGGGGTCAGTCCGTCGGACAGGGTGTCGCTCAGAGCACGCACTCCGCCTCGGCGTACCGCTCGGCCGGAACGGTCTTCAGCGTCTCCACGGCCCCGCCCAGCGGCACCATCACGATGTCCGTGCCGCGCAGCGCCGTCATCATGCCGAATTCGCCGCGGTGCGCGGCCTCCACCGCGTGCCAGCCGAAGCGGGTGGCGAGCACCCGGTCGTACGCGGTCGGCGTGCCGCCGCGCTGCACATGGCCGAGGATCACCGGGCGGGCCTCCTTGCCGAGGCGCTGCTCCAGCTCGCTGGAGAGCTGCGTGGCCATGCCGGCGAACCGCTCGTGCCCGTAGATGTCCTTGGTGCCCTGCTCGATCTCCATGGACGAGCCCTCGCGAGGCTTGGCGCCCTCGGCGACGACGACGATCGCGAACTTCTTGCCGGCCGAGAAACGCCTGCCGACCACCTCGGTCAGCTCGTCGATGTCGAAGGGGCGCTCCGGCACGACGATGGCGTGAGCGCCGGCCGCCATGCCCGAGTGCAGGGCGATCCAGCCGGTGTGGCGGCCCATGACCTCGACGATCAGCACCCGCTGGTGCGATTCGGCGGTCGTCTTGAGCCGGTCGAGCGCCTCGGTCGCGACACCGACGGCGGTGTCGAAGCCGAAGGTCACATCCGTGGAGGCGATGTCGTTGTCTATGGTCTTCGGAACGCCGACGATCGGCAGGCCCGCCTCGGAGAGCAGGTTGGCCGCCTTCAGCGTGCCCTCGCCGCCGATCGGGATGATCGCGTCGAGACCGAGGTCGGAGACATGGCCCCTGGCCTGTTCCACGCCGCCCCGCAGATGGGCGGGCTGGACCCGGGAGGAGCCGAGGATCGTGCCGCCCCGGGCGAGGATGCCGCCGACCGCGTCGAGGTCGAGCTTGCGGTAGTCGCACTCGAGGAGGCCCTTCCACCCGTCGTGGAAGCCGATGACCTCGTCGCCGTGGTCGACCACCGCGCGGTGCACGACGGAACGGATGACGGCGTTGAGGCCGGGGCAGTCGCCGCCGGAGGTGAGCACACCAATTCGCATTGCCCGGGAAACCTTTGCAACGTGGGCCGACGACCGGACCACGTCGTCCGGTTGGATCCCCGCCACCCTACCGGCGCAGGGTGGCGGGACCGAACCGGGCGTCCGCCTGCTGGACTCCGCTCAGACGAGCGAAAGCAAGCGCGTCCGGCAGTCGGGGGCGGCGCAGCCCCCCGATCGCCGGACGCTCAGCGCCTCATCAGGCGGGCTGCGTCGCCGACGCGATGCGCTCGGCGCGCAGCGCCTCGTACCAGCGATCGTCCGTCGGCGGCAGGGCGTTCACATCGAGGGCCAGCTTCAGCAGCAGGTCCGCGATGTGCGGGTTGCGCGCCATCACGGGGCCGTGCATGTACGTACCGAAGACGGTGTCGTTGTACGCGCCCTCGGTGCCGTCACCGGTGCCGTTGCCCCGGCCGAACTGCACCTGGGCGAACGGCCGTGCCGTCGGGCCGAGATGGGTGACGCCCTGGTGGTTCTCGAAACCGGTCAGCGGCGGCAGGCCGAGGCGCGGGTCGATGTCGGCCAGTACGTCACCGACGCACCGGGCCCCCTCGCCGCGGGTGGAGACCACGTCGAGCAGCCCGAGACCGGCCTCGCGCTCACCGAGGTCGTTGATGAACTCGTGGCCGAGGATCTGGTAGCCGGCGCAGACCGAGAAGATGATCGCGCCGTTCGACGCGGCCCGGCTGAGCCCGCCGTCGCGGCGCAGCCGCTCCGCGGCGAGACGCTGCGGCCGGTCCTCGCCGCCGCCGATCAGATAGATGTCGCCGGACGTCGGGACCGGCTGGTCGCTGCGCACGTCGACGCGCTGCACGTCGAGACCGCGCTGCCGGGCCCGGCGCTCCACCACCAGTGCGTTGCCCTGGTCGCCGTAGGTGCTGAGGAGGTCGGGGTAGACCCAGACCAGACGCAGACCGTTGCTCATGCTTCGTCCTCTCCGGAGGTGGCCGGGGCCGGGGTCAGTTGCCGACACGACGGCGCAGATCCTGGAAGGCGGTGTAGTTGGCGATGACCTCGATACGGCCGGGCGGGGCCTGCTGCACTGCCTCGTCGAGGTTCTCGCAGACCCGGAAGTCGAGACCGGCCACTTCGAGGCGGACGGCCAGGTCCAGCTTGCGGTCGCCGAGCACGAAGATCGGGTGACCGGTGAGCTGGGTGTAGTCCACGTCCCAGAGCCAGGAGGTGTCCGTGCCGTCCGCGCCGCGCGCGTTGACGGAGAGGATCACCGGCGTGGGCGGCGGGTCGATCAGGGAAAACGTTTCGAGCCAGCCCGCCGGGTTCTTCGCCAGCAGCAGCCGCAGCTCACGGCCGAGGAAGGAGACCACGTCGTAGCGGCCCGCGACGGCCTGCACCTGGTACATGCGCTCCAGCGCGACCTGCGGCGGCACACCGAAGACGGCGGCCACGGCTGCGGAGCTGGTGGCGTTGGCCTTGTTGGCGCGGCCGGGCAGCTGGAGGTGGATCGGCCATGCCGAACCGTGCGGGTCCAGGACGTAGTCGCCGTGCAGGACCCAGCTGGGAGCGGGCCGGCGGAATCCGCACTCGCCGCAGAACCAGTCGTCGCCGGGGCGCTGCATCACACCGCCGCAGGCGGGGCAGGACCAGGCGTCGTCCTTCCACGCCTGGCCCGCCGCGACCCACACCACATTGGGGGAGGAGGACGCCGCCCAGACGATCAGCGGGTCGTCGGCGTTCGCGACGATCACGGCCTTCGAGCCGGACAGCCCCTCACGCCACTTCTCCGCCAGCATCCGGGTCTCCGCCGCGCGGTCCAGCTGGTCGCGGGAGAGGTTGAGCAGCGCGATCACCTTGGGCGTCGTGTCGCGTGCGACCCCGGCGAGGTACTTCTCGTCGACCTCGATCACGCCGTACTGCGCGTCCGAGCCGCCCGCCAGCGCCGAGGTGATGCCCGCCGGCATGTTCGCGCCGAGCGCGTTCGACACCACCGGGCCCGCGGCCCGCAGTGCCTCGGCGATCAGCCGGGTCGTCGTCGTCTTGCCGTTCGTCGCCGACACGAGGATCACGTCCAGGTGCTGCGCCAGCCGCCCCAGCAGGTCGGGGTCGAGCTTGAGCGCCACCCGGCCGCCGATCACCGATCCGCTGCCGCGCCCTGCGGCGCGTGACACCGCCGCCGCGGCCTTGCCCGCCGTCACGGCCAGCTTGGCCCGCGGCGACAGCGGCTCCGTGTTGCCTGCCATCGTCCTAGATCCTCCTTGCATCGGTCCACGCCCAGCCTATCGATGTCCGGCGCGGCGACCGCACCCTGGCACCGCCGGGAAGGTGGAGGTCGCGTGGAACGTACGATTGCGGCCATGCGAAACCGCCCGATCCCCGGCAGTTCCGGACTGATTCGTGCCATGAGCCTGCTCGGTGATCCGGTGCTGCACGGGACCTGTGAACCCGTCACGGACTTCGGTCCCTCGCTCGCCCGTCTCGTCGAGGACATGTACGCCACGATGTACGCGGCCGAGGGCGTCGGTCTCGCGGCCAACCAGATCGGCGTTCCGCTGCGCGTGTTCGTCTACGACTGCCCGGACGACGACGACACCCGTCACCTCGGCCATCTCGTCAACCCGAGGCTCGTCGAGGCCGACGGCATCACCGTACGCGGTCCGGAGGGCTGTCTTTCGCTGCCCGGCATCGAAGCGGGTACCCCGCGGTTCGACCGTGCCGTCGTCGAGGGTCTCACGGTCGACGGCGAGCCGGTGCGGGTCACCGGCACCGGCTTCTTCGCGCGATGCCTCCAGCACGAGTGCGACCATCTCGAAGGCGCGGTCTACACGGACCGGCTGACCGGGCTGCGGCGCGCCAGGGCGCTGCGCGCGGCCCGCCGGGCGCCCTGGGCGCGCACCGGCTGACCGCTCCCGCAGCCCCCGTGTCGGGGTCCTCAGAATCCGGGGCCGCCCGGCCGGTCGCCCGCGGCGGCCAGCCTGCCCCACAGCAGATCGGCCAGGCTGCTCACCAACTGCTCGCGGGAGCAGGGGCGTTCACCGAGCCACCAGTCGCCCGCGGCGTGCATCATGCCGACGATGCCGTGGCCCCAGATGCGGGCCATGGCCTCGCTGTCCGGCCCCAGGTCCACCCGCTCGGCTATCACCAGGGCGAGTTCCTCGCCGAGCCGGCGCAGCAGCGGCGCCGAGTGCCGTCCGACGTCGAAGCCCTGCTCCGTCGAGGGCGCCGCGTCGTCGGACGGGTGCATCAGGAAGCGGTAGACCTGCGGGCGGGCCTCGATCGCCGCGAGATAGGTGTCGAGCGTCGACTCGACGCGCCGACGGCGCTCGGCGGGGGCGTCGAGGGCGGCGCGCAGGGCGATCAGCAGCGCGTCGGTGTGGCGCTTGGCGAGGGCGCGGTAGAGGCCGCCCTTGTCGCCGAAGTGCCGGTAGAGGATGGGTTTGGTGATTCCGGCCTCCGCCGCGATGGCGTTCATCGAGGCCTTCGGCCCGTCTCTGAGCACCACGCGGTCGGCGGCTTCGAGCAGCTCGCGGCGGCGGCTCTCGGCCGCTGTCCGCTGGCGCTCTGCCTGTCGTGTGCTCTCCATGTCGCCTCTCCCCGCCCCTGGCCGTGCAAATGCGTCCTGCCTGCGCAACGTAACACCCTGCCCAGCGCGGTGCGGATCCGAACCGGGGCGGTTGACAGAGGCTACTTGTCGGTAACAGACTGCGGTTACCGCAAGTAACGAGTGGTTTTTCACGGCAGTACGTGGAGGGGAACATGGCGGAGTTCACGCTCGAACTCAACGATGACCAGAAGCAGGTCCGTGACTGGCTTCACGGCTTCGCCGCGGATGTGATCCGTCCGGCGGCTTCGGAGTGGGACGAGCGTGAGGAAACGCCCTGGCCCGTCATCCAGGAGGCGGCCAAGGTCGGCATCTACTCCCTCGACTTCTACGCCCAGCAGTTCTTCGACCCGACGGGGCTCGGCATCCCGATGGCGATGGAGGAGCTCTTCTGGGGGGACGCGGGCATCGCCCTGTCCATCGTCGGTACGGGCCTGGCGGCCGTGGGCGTCCTCGCCAACGGCACCGAGGAGCAGATCGGGACCTGGATCCCGCAGATGTACGGCGACGCCGACGACGTCAAGGTCGCGGCCTTCTGCTCCTCCGAGCCGGACGCGGGTTCCGACGTCGCCTCGATGCGTACCCGCGCGGTGTACGACCAGGCCAAGGACGAGTGGGTGCTGAACGGCACCAAGACCTGGGCGACCAACGGCGGCATCGCCGACGTCCATGTCGTCGTCGCCGTGGTCGACCCGGAGCTGGGGTCCAAGGGGCACGCCTCGTTCATCGTGCCGCCGGACACCCCCGGCCTCTCCCAGGGCCAGAAGTTCAAGAAGCACGGCATTCGCGCTTCGCACACCGCCGAGGTCGTCCTGGAGGACGTCCGGGTCCCCGGCCACTGTCTGCTCGGGGGCAAGGAGAAGCTCGACCAGCGCCTGGCGCGGGCCCGCGAGCGCGCCGCCTCCGGTGGCGAGCGGGTGAAGAACGCCGCGATGGCCACCTTCGAGGCGTCCCGCCCGGCGGTCGGCGCCATGGCGGTCGGCACCGCCCGTGCGGCGTACGAGGTGGCGCTGGACTACGCGAAGACCCGCACCCAGTTCGGCCGCCCGATCATCGACAACCAGGGCATCGCCTTCCAGCTCGCGGACATGCGCACGCAGATCGACGCGGCCCGGCTGCTGGTCTGGCGCGCCTCGTGGATGGCGACCACCGGCAAGCCGTTCACCTCGGCCGAGGGCTCCATGTCCAAGCTGTACGCGAGCGAGACGGCGAAGAAGGTCACCGCCCAGGCCGTCCAGATCCTCGGCGGCAACGGCTTCACCCGTGAGTACCCGGTGGAGCGGATGCACCGGGACGCGGCGATCTACACGATCTTCGAGGGCACGAGCGAGATCCAGCGCCTGGTCATCGCCCGCACCCTGTCGGGCATGCCGATCCGCTGAGACCGTCCCGCCGGGGCTGCCCCCGATCGCCGGACGGGCCGAAACGCAGGCCCGTCCGGCGTCCGGGGACGCGGTGCGTCAGGCCGGCAGGTGGGACTCGATGGCCGCGACGAGCTCGGGCGCCTCCGGCTCGATGCGCGGGCGCAGACGCGCGACCACCTCGCCCGCCGGGGAGATGAGGAACTTCTCGAAGTTCCACTGGACGTCACCGGCCTCGCCGTCCGCGTCCGCCAGCTGAGCCAGCTCGGCGTAGAGCGGATGGCGCCCTTCGCCGTTCACGTCGGTCTTCTCCAGCAGCGGGAAGCTGACACCGTACGTCGTCGAGCAGAAGGTCCGGATCTCCTCCGCGTTCCCCGGCTCCTGGCCGGCGAACTGGTTGCACGGCACGCCGAGCACGGTGAAGCCGCGGTCCGCGTACTCGTTCTGGAGCTTCACCAGGCCCGCGTACTGCGGGGTGAGCCCGCACTTGGACGCGACATTCACCAACAGGACCACCTTGCCGCTGTAGTCGGCCAGGGAGGTGGGCTCGCCGGTGAGAGTGCGCAGGGGGATGTCGTGCAGCGTCATGAAGGTCTCCTCGTAGATGTGACTTCCGTAGCCATTGTCACGCCCGGAGCCGATCCGTACGAAGCCGGTCGTCCGGCCGTCCGGAGCCCGCGCACGCCACCGACCTGCGGGAGTCCCGCCATCGCGTCGAACGCGGCATGACCCCGATGAGCGACCTGTGTGCGGTATGCGCCTCGTTCCGAACTCCTGTGCCTCGCCCAGGAGATCGGCAGGCGGCCGGGGCGCCTGCTTCGTCACAGGGGAGGCGCCGTGTGCGCAGAGCCGATCGCCTTGTAGTAGAGCGTCGTCGGCTTCAGGACCCCGGCCGGGTCTCCGGCGTAGTCCGGGATCGAGCCGCACTCCGTCCAGCCCGCCGAACGGTAGAGCCGCTCGGCCGGACTTCCGGTCTCGGTGTCCAGGACCAGCAGTGTGACGCCCGCTCCGGCGGCCGACTGTTCGACGGCGTCGAGCAGTGACCGGCCGAGGCCCCGGCCGCGGGCCGACGGACGCACCATCAGCTTGGCCACCTCCGCGCGGTGGCGGGCGTTGGGCAGTTGGGCCCGGACCAGGCCGATGGTTCCGGCGACCCGTTCCGCGTCGCGGGCGATCCAGACCTGAAGCAGGCCGGCGTCGACGGCCCCGGCCCTCTCCCGCCACCAGGCGGCGGCCACGTCACGGTCCAGCGGCGCGAGGAATCCCACCGACGATCCGCCGTTCACGGTCTCCACCAGGAGGGCGGCCAACTCATCGGCGTAGGTGACCAGTTCGGGGCCGTACACGGGGATGATCTCGGTCATGTGCGGAGTCCTTTCGCGGCCATCGCGGCGGTGGTGGCTGTCATGGCAGAACGATCATCAGGGCATAGCGGACCTGCTCCGGTCCCGGACAGTGGAAGTGCGAGGGGCCGCGCAGCCGGAACCGAAGGCAGTCGCCGCTGCGCACGGTGTGCGCGGTGCCGTCGACGGTGATCTCGACCGTTCCCTCCAGCACCCAGACATGCTGCTCCACGCCGGACACCGGTGCGTTCTCGTAGGCGATGGCGGCCCCCGCGTCGAGGGTCCCCTCGATGACCTCCGCGCGCAGACCGGTGTGCGGAGGCGACACCGAGCGGCGTACGAAGCCAGATGCCTCGTCCCGCCAGACCGGTTGCCGTGCGGCGGGGACGAGTTGCGGGGGTTCCGCCTCCACCTCCAGCAGCAGCCGGGACATCGTCCGTTCGTAGACCGTGCACAACTTGCCGAGCAGGGTGGCGGTCGGGCTCAACTCGCCGCGCTCCAACCGGGACAGCGTGGAGCGGCTCACCCCGCTGCGTCGCGAGAGTTCGTCCAGCGACCAACCGCGTTCGGTACGCAGTTCGCCCAGCCGCGCGGCGAGCCGGGCATCGACGGAGCCGGGCTCCGCCTCTTCGGTTTCTCTCACGATGGAGATGATATCCCTGGACGGAGACGGATCGTGTCTTGGTGGCCCCCGAAACGGCTGTTCTGCCGACCGGGTGCCGACATGGCAGGCTTGTTCGGGTAGGCCCCGGTGGCCCACTCGGGTCTGCCGGGTTGCTCTGCTACCCGAGGAGGCCGCAATGGCCAGTACCGCCAACGGGCCGAGAGTGGCGCCCGACGCCGCACCGAGTTCGCACCACCCCTTCCGGATCGGCTGGACCGCCTTCGCGGCGGTGCTGATGATCTTCGGCGGAGCGATGGCGATCTTCGAAGGAATCGCCGCCATCGCCAAGAGCGACGTGTTCATCGCCACGCGCAACTATGTGTTCCAGTTCAACCTCACCGGCTGGGGCTGGATCCATCTCGTGATCGGCATCGTCATCGTTCTCGCCGGCTGCGCGCTGTTCACCGGAGCCGAATGGGCACGCGTGGTGGGCATCGTGCTCGCGGGCCTGGGCGCACTCGCCAACTTCCTCTGGCTGCCCCACTACCCGCTCTGGTCCATCGTGCTCATCGCCATCGACGTCTTCATCATCTGGGCGCTGTGTGCGGATCTGCAGTGGGAGAAGCCGCAGTGGGAGAAGAAGGCCTGAGGTCACGGCAGGGGCCCGTCATCCTCGATCCGGCCGGGCGACGGCGGGGGACGGCGCGAGCCTGAGCGTGACGACATAGGAGACCACGACCGAGACGATCACGAGCGGCATGACGGTGAGGCCCTCGGACCCCAGCAGCAGCGTCGCCAGCAGCACCGACGTCATCGGGAGCTTGAGCATCGCCACGCACATGGCGCCGATGCCCATCGCGAAGCCCGACGTGAGGCCCAGTCCCGGGAGATGGGACAGGGCGATACCGCCCGCCGCTCCCACGAACATCGCCGGGAAGACGGGGCCTCCCCGGAAGCTGCTCAAGGACGCGCAGTACGCCACCGCCTTGCAGAGGACCAGCACCACAAGCGTGCCCACCGGGTATCCGGCGCTCCCGGCCAGCAGCGGGTCGAGGGCGTTCTCCCCGGAGTACAGCACCCCGGACGCGTCCCTTCCGGTGCTCTCCGCGTACACGAGGGCGGCCACGCCGACGACCAGGCCCATGACGACGGTGGCCACCACGGTCCGCCGCTCCACCCGTTCCTGGAGGAACCGGGCGAGCCGCTGGACGCCCGTGCCGACCAGGGCCGCGGCCAGGCCCACGACGAGTGCCCAGCCGAACTGCGCGATGTCGGGTCCCGATGCCCGGGGCACATGATGAAGTGCCAGGGAGTACGTCCCGCGCCCGGTCCAGGAGCCGAGTCCGGTGAAGACGAGCGCGCCGACGCCGGACGCCAGCAGACCCGGCACCAGGACCATCCCGAGCATCATCCCGGCCAGTCCCGAGGCTTCCATCAGGAGAAAGGCACCCAGGAGCGGCGACCCCAGCAGCGCGCTGATGGCGGCGAAGCTTCCCGCGGCTCCCAGCACGGCACTCGCGCCCGGCTCGATGCCGGGCCTGACCAGGCGCGCCGCGTACACGGCCAGTCCGCCGCCGAGCGCGATGAGCGGCGCCTCGGGACCGAGCACCGCTCCGACGCCCAGTGACGCGAGCGCCGCCAGCACGACGCCGGGCAGTTCCGCCGCCGAGGGCGCCCCTGCGCTCACCATCCCGTCGGCGGGCCGGTGACCGCCCTTCCCCGGCAGGTGGCGGATGGTCAGCCCGACCAGCAGGCCCGCCACGGCGAGCAGCGGCACCGGCCACCAGGACGGCGTACCGGTGAAACCGAGCGCTCGGGGCAGGTCGTGGTAGGTCAGCGACTGGAGTTCGTGGACGAGCGCGAGGAAACCGAACGCCACCGCCGAGACCGGGACTCCGATGCCCGCCGCCATCACCAGGAGCAGGGCGTAACCACGGGTGCGGATCAGCGCGAAGGGGTCCGCTGCCGCCGTGGCGGGTGGTGCGGCGGGCTCGGTCGACATGGTCGTTGTCTCCTCGGCGTCGCAACCCGTCCGGAACACGCTGTCCCGCAAGCGTCCACAAGGAGTTAGCACAATGCGCGGTTTCCGCCGTGATGTACCCGCTGGGTGCGTGCGGTGATTCCCGTACTGCCAGTCCTCTGGACCAGCGGACGGGCCGGCTTCCCGGGACGGGCTCAGACGTCCCGGGCCGCGGGAAGCCGCCCCGCCCGAACCGCTTCGACGAGCGCCCGGTGGTCCCGCTCGTTCCGGTCGGCGTACTTCTCGGCGAAACACACCAGTGCCCGGTCGAACGAGGGGCCGCGCCCCAGATACGCCGCGATGGCGATCCGGTCGCCGGAACGCGCGTGGGCACGGGCCGGCGTGGTGCCCGCAGGCCTCGCCGAACACCCGCATGCCGGACGGCACCATGTCCTGCGGCTCGACGATGCCCTTCCAGTCGCGCAACTGGCGTACGTAGAAGTCGCGGGGCCTGCCGTCGATCCCGTCCACCCGCTGCCAGCCGAGGAAGTTGTCGCCCGCCGCCTGCATCAGCCGCTGTCCCGCGACCACGCGCTCGCCCTCGTTCCGGTACGCGCCGGCGCCCGCATGGGGCGCGAGCACCGACGGGCCGGCCTCCTTGGCCTGGAGGAGCAGCGGATCCTCGCCGTCCCTGCCGAGCATCAGGATGATCCAGCAGCGCGTGCCGACACTGCCGACGCCGGCGAGGTCGCCTCGCGGGGCGTCGGGGCCGGGTCCTGGGGCGTCGGGGCCCTCCTGACTGCTCCACGGGCGTGGGCCGCTCCCGCCGCACAGCACCCGCCGACACATCTGCGCCCTGCGTCCGATCATCGCGGCTCGCCCCGGTGCCGGCATCACCTGGACGCCGCCCGTCACGTCCCACGCCCGCACCGCTACTGTCGGTCCGCGCGGCCGTGGCGCAGGCCGACCCGCCGCCAGATCGCACGCTGACACTTGAGCGCGGCCGTGCCCACCACGATCAGCACCGCGATGTTGACCAGCAGTTGGATGAGCGAACCCCGGGCATCGGACCAGCTGGTGAACGCGGTGGAGACGCTGAGGTCCGCGGCGGCCGGGATGGTCGTGACCGAGATGAAGACGCCCAGCAGGGCGCTCGTCCTGGCCTCGGTGAGGGAGACGATGCCGACGATGCCGGCCAGCGTCGCCACGGCGACCGAGAAGAAGTTGGGGGTGTTGATGAGGTTGGAGACCGGCCGCAGTCCAGCGTCGAACGCTGCCGACTGGAGGCCGAGTCCGCGGATCAGGAGACTGAAGAGGAAGGTGACGAGGATCGTCAGCAGGAAGCCCGTGAACAGCGCCGTCAGTCCCTGCCGGATCCTCGGCCGGTCGCCCCGGTCGATGCCCAGGGCGACACTGACGATGGCACCGTACTCGGGGCCGACGACCATCGCCGCGACGATCAGGATCTGGGAGTTGGTGACGATCCCGACCGAACCGATGAGGCCCGCGATGACCAGGTACAGATAGAAACTCGGCGGGTATCTCCCCTCGGCGCGGATGCGGGCCTCCACCTGCTCCCACACGGGTGCACGGGCCAGTGGCCCGAGCCGCTCGGTCCCGGCCTCGGCCGCCCGGCCGGAGAAGACCATGTCCACCGGTTCGATGACGATGGAGCCGCGCCGGTCCAGGTGCAGTGCGCGCAGGCTGCGCAGCACGTCATTGGCCGCCCCCGTCAGCACGTCGCACGCGATGCCGTCGCCGTCCGGATTGCGTGCCGCCCCCGGCTGCACCAGCACGTTCAGCACACAGGGATCACCGGCCAGCCGGTCCACCACCTGGTCGGTCAGGTCCGGCGGGCTCACCGCGCGGACATGGATCATGTCCATCCTGAACCTCCACGAAGTCCCGCACCGGCGCCGCCGATCACGTCCGGACCGGGCGCGCGGGCGGTCCCTCCTCCAGTAACACCGCGGGCGGGACGGCAGGCAATCCGGGCCGCCCGGCACCGGGGAAGCCCGGGAGGCCCGAGCGGGCGATCACGGGGCGCCGGGCGGATAGTGGAATCCGGAAAGGGATCCGTCCGGGATTGGATGCTCATGGACCGATACCCGCCCATTGCCGAGCACGGGCTGGTGGGCGACCTGCAGACCGCCGCACTGGTCTCCTCGCGGGGCGTCGTCGACTGGTTCGCCGCCCCGAGGTTCGATTCCCCCAGCATCTTCGCCGCACTGCTCGACCACGGCGGCGGCGGCTTCTTCCGGTTGGCGCCCGACGACCCCAAGAGTTCCTGCCGGCAGCTCTACTACCCGGACACCGCGGTCCTGGTCACCCGCTTCATGTCGCCGGACGGCGTCGGTGAGGTGCTCGACTGGATGCCGCCCGAGCGCACCGGGACCCCCACCGACCGGCACACCCTGGTGCGGTACGTGCGCGCGGTGCGCGGGACCGTACGGTTCGCCATGGAGTGCCGGCCCCGGTTCGACTACGGTCGGGCCTCCCACGAACTCGATCCGATCCCCGGGGGAGCCGTGTTCCGGGCACCGGGGATCGAGGCACATCTGCGGACCGGTTTCCCCGTGGTACGCGACGGCCAGGACGCCGTGGGCGAAGTGGTGCTGAACGTCGGCGAGTCGACCGTCGCGGTCTTCACCGTCTGCGCGGCGGACGGGCCCGCGCCACCGGCGCCGACCGTCGACGCCTTCACCGAACAGCTCTGGGAGGTCGTCGACTTCTGGCAGCGGTGGGTGCGCGAATCCCGCTACCGGGGCCGCTGGTCCGACATGGTCAACCGCTCCGCCATCACGCTCAAGCTGCTCACCTACGCCCCCTCCGGCGCACCGGTCGCGGCGGCGACCATGGGCCTGCCGGAGCAGGTCGGCGGCGAACGCAACTGGGACTACCGCTACACCTGGGTCAGGGACGGCGCGCTGTCGGTCCGGGCCCTGCTCGACCTCGGGTTCGTGGACGAGGCGATCGCCTTCACCCACTGGCTCGGCGACCGGCTCCGGGAGGACAGCGGAGAGGAGCCCCTCCGGATCATGTACCGCGTCGACGGGGAACCCCTGCTGACGGAGGAGATCCTGGACCACTTCGAGGGCTACCGGGGCTCGTACCCGGTACGGCTCGGCAACGCGGCCGCCGGCCAGTTGCAGCTCGACATCTACGGCGAGGCCCTCTACGCCCTGTCCGAAGGCCGTGAGGTGGGCGTCCAGTCGGGCTACCGGGGCTGGCAGGTCGTGGCCCGGACGCTCGACTGGCTCGTGGACTTCTGGGACCGGCCCGACGAGGGCATCTGGGAGACCCGCGGCGGACGGCAGGACTTCACCTACAGCCGGGTGATGTGCTGGGCGGCGTTCGACCGCGGCCTGCGCCTGGCGTCCGACCTCAGCCGACCTGCCGACACCGCCCGGTGGACCGGTGCCAGGGACGCCATCCTCGAACAGGTCATGGACCGGGGCTGGAGCGAATCCGAGCAGGCGTTCGTCCAGTACTACGGCGGGGGAGTGCTGGACGCCTCGCTGCTGCTGATGCCCAGGGTGGGGTTCCTCGCCCCGAAGGAACCGGGCTGGCTCGCCACGCTCGATGCCATGGACCGCACACTCGTGTCCGACAGCCTCGTCTACCGCTACGACCCCGCGGCGTCCCCGGACGGACTGCGGGGATCCGAGGGCACGTTCAGCCTCTGTACCTTCCTCTACGTCGACGCCCTGGCCCGCGCGGGCCGGCTGCGCAAGGCCCGCTACACCTTCGAGAAGATGCTCACGTACGCCAACCATGTCGGCCTGTTCGCCGAGGAGATCGGCCCCAGCGGCGAGCAACTCGGTAATTTCCCGCAGGCGTTCACCCACCTCTCGCTCATCACGGCGGCCCGGACTCTGGACGAGGCGCTGGACGGGGAACGCGGCTGACGGCGCTCAGAGCGACGGCTGCCGGGACGGGGGACCGAGGAGGACGGCGGTGTCGCCCGGCCGGATGTCCGGGGTCTGCGTGTGGGTGACCGGGGCGAGCCGCCCGTCGGCGCGGACGACGAACAGCACGTCGTGTCCGGCCGGGACGGCGCCGTCGGCCCGCCGCGTCAGCACCCGGGCCCCGGCCTCGTACCGGCGGGCCAGCTCCGGGCCGGTCAGGCCGGTACGGAAGAGGGGCTCGCCCCCGGTGTACGGCGCCACCACGCCCTGGCTGTCGGCGGCCGGAGCGAGCCGGTGGACCGGGCCCTCGACGCTGTCCCGCAGGGGCATGGCGGTGAGTGCGTTGAAGTCGTCCTCCTCGGTGAGCAGCAGCACACCGGTGATGCCCTCCAGCTCCGCCCCGGCCCCGGAGGCCGCCGCGAGCAGTTCGCCCGGCGCCAGGTCGCCGCGGCGACGATGCAGGATCAGCAGGGCGGGCACCCGCAGCCGGCTTGCCAGCAGCTGCGAGCCGACCGCCAGCACCACGACGAGGCCCACACCCACCATTACTTCGTCGGCCGTCATGTCCGTGCCTCCTCGGACGCCGTGCTGCCCGGCAACCATCGGTGGCGGTGGGGGAAGGGCGGGGCGCGGCTCGCGCCACTGGGCCGTCGGAGGGAACCGCCCTCCCCCCCCCCGCCCCCCAAGGCCCCCCCCCCCCCCGCCCCCCACCCCAACGCGCCCCCCCCCACCCCCCCCCCCCCCCCCCGAAGAAACAAAACCC
>NZ_JBHVWT010000011.1:8156-149334 GCF_042882135.1 Streptomyces sp. NPDC058240 | reverse complement strand
GGGGGGGGAGGGGCGGGACGCTGTTCGCACCGCTGGGTCGTGGGGGGGATTCTTTCCCCCTCCGACGGCCCAACGGGTCCGCGTCCCCCCAGGTCCACGATCGAGATGCGCACCGGCCCGCCCACTGCTCCAATGACGGAGGCACAGGCCCCGGCCGGACGCGGGGCAGTCGAGATTCCGAGGAGCCGGTGTGAGCAGCGAGACCGACGAGACAGGGCCGATCGACTACCTGGTGGTCGAGTTCCCGGGAAACCGGATGACGGGCGAAGGACTGCCCCTGCTGGTCGATCTGGTCGACCGGGGAATCATCCGGATCCTGGACCTGGTCTTCGTCAGGAAGGACCAGGACGGAACCGTCGCGGGCGTGGAACTCTCCGAGCTGACCGCGGACGGCCACGAAGACCTCACCGTCTTCGAAGGCGTGTCCTCCGGCCTGCTCGGCCGGGACGACATCGACGAGGTGAGCGCGGTTCTCGAACCCGGCAGCGCTGCCGGGATCGTCATCTACGAGAACGTGTGGGCCGGACCGCTCGCGGCCGCCCTGCGCCGCTCCGGAGGGCGGCTCGTCGCCAACGGGCGCATCCCGATCCAGGAGGTCCTGGCATCGCTCGACGCGGCCGAGGCCGGGTCCAGGGCCTGAGCCGCCGTACCGGGCCGGCCGGATTCGCGGAGCCGGCCGCCGGCCGTTCTCGCAGAGCCAGTCAAAGGAGATGCACCATGCCAGGCCTTCTTCGTGGCGTCGCCCGTACAGCGGTGATCGCCGGAACCGCTACCTCCGTCTCCAACCGGGTCTCCCGGCGCCAGGCGGGCCGCTGGGCGCGGCAGGACGCCGAGCAGGCGCAGCCCCGGCCCGCCCCTGCGGCGCCGCCGCCTCCGGCGCCCACGTCCCTCGCGCCGGAGGACGAGATGAGCAACAAGATCGCCCAGCTCAAGGACCTCGGCGACCTCAAGAGCCAGGGTGTGCTGAGCGAGAGCGAGTTCGAGGCCCAGAAGGCCAGGATCCTCGCCGGCTGACCGGTCCGGCCGTGCGAGCGGGCCCGCGCGCCCGCCTCACTTGCGCTTGTCGTCCCAGGGCGTGCCCATCCAGCTGTCGAAGGTGCGGATCAGCGCGCTCAGCGCGGCTGCGAGCCGCCAGTCGACCCACGGCGCGTGGACATGGATCTCGTCGTCGTCCGAGAAGAACTCCAGCGGAACCTCCCGGCCGGCCCGCCAGACGATGCGCCGAGGTCCGCGCGCCGCATCGCCCCCGCCGCTCAGGAGGCTGCCCACGCCGATCGCCACCTGGATGGGGAGCAGCAGCCACCACACGTACCACCAGAAGATCCGGCCCTTGAAACCGACCGCCTCCGGGCAGCCGGCCTGGGCGACCGTCCAGCGGGTCCGCAGCCCCTTGCCGTGGAGGGCCTTCTCGCGGACGAGCGTGCCGATGAGCTCGCCCTGCGCGCCCAGCACCCGGTACGTGGCGACGCCGTCGGCCGCGGACGCGGTGACCAGGGTGGCCAGCCGGGTCCGGCGCTCGGGGTCGGCCCACAGGACGAAGGAGCGCGCACCCGTCCTGCGGGCCGCGAGATACGCCGGTATCCCGCCCTCCGGCAGTTCGCGCTCCACATGGGCGACCACCCGGGACGCGCCGCCGGGCGCGTCGGCGAACTCGACGACATGGCCGACGGGCGAGACCTCCACCCCGACCCGCCTCAATGTCAGCACGCTGCTCACCAGTGAACTCCTCCGTCGTGTGCTGCTCGGACGTTTGTGTGCTGCTCGGACGTCGCACGGTGGACGGGCGTCCTGAGAAGATCGATCCGTGGAATCCGCCGAGCACCTCCCCGGATCCGGTACCGGACCCTCGCCCGAGGACGATCAGGCAGGCCGTACCGCCCGGCGACGGATGGTGCGCTGTCGCATGTGCGGCCGCCCGCTCACCGGTACGGAGTCACGCCGCACCGGCCTCGGCCCCGCCTGCGACGCCAAACTCCACCCGGCGCCGCCGGACATCCGCACCCGCCGCCACGAGGTCGAGCAGGACCCGCTGCCCGGCATCTGACCGGGCACGGACTATTCGCCGAGACGGCGGAACAGCCCCTCCTGCACCACGGACACCAGCAGATTGCCGCCGCGGTCGTAGATCCGGCCACGCGCCAGCCCCCGACCACCCGTGGCGACCGGCGACTCCTGGTCGTACAGGAACCACTCGTCGGCCCGGAACGGCCGGTGGAACCACATCGCGTGGTCCAGCGACGCCATGTCGAAGCCGCGCGGACCCCACAGCGGCTCCACCGGGATACGGACCGCGTCGAGCAGCGTCATGTCACTGGCGTACGTCAGCGCACAGGTGTGCACCAGCGGATCGTCGCCCAGCGGGCCGACCGCCCGCATCCACACCGCGCTGCGCGGGTCGGCGTCCTTGACCTCCTCCTTCGTCCAGCGCAGCCGGTCGACGTACCTGATGTCGAAGGGCTGCCGCCGGGCCATCCGCTCCAGCGCCTCCGGCAGCACGCCCAGGTGGTCGCGGACCTCCTCGGCGACGGTCGGCAGCTCCTCGGGGTCCGGGACCTCGCGGGCCGGCGGCAGCTGGTGCTCGAAGCCCGCCTCCTCCGGCCGGTGGAAGGACGCCGTCAGATTGAAGATCGTCCGGCCCTGCTGGACGGCCGTGACCCGGCGCGTGGTGAACGACCGGCCGTCCCGGACGCGCTCCACCTCGTACACGATCGGCACCCCCGGACGCCCCGGACGCAGGAAGTACGCGTGCAGCGAGTGGACCGGCCGGTCCCCGTCGGTGGTCCGGCCTGCCGCGACCAGTGCCTGCCCGGCGACCTGCCCGCCGAAGACCCGCTGCAGGGACTCCTGAGGGCTGCGCCCACGGAAGATGTTGACCTCGATCCGCTCCAGGTCGAGCAGATCGACCAGGCGCTCGGCGGGATTCGTCATGCCGTCCGTCTCCACTCTCGCAGCGGCGCCGCCCCCACGGCGTACGCCCTCACAGCTGACCGACGGAGGTCACGCGGACGACAGCCCGGCCCTCCTCGTCGGAAGCGGCCAGATCGACCTCCGCGCTGATGCCCCAGTCGTGGTCGCCGTTCGGATCGGCGAAGGTCTGCCGGACCCGCCACAGACCGTGCGCCGCGTCCTCGTCGATCCTCAGCAGCTTCGGACCGCGGGCGTCCGGACCGGTGCCCAGGTCTTCGTACTCGTCCCAGTAGGCGTCCATCGCATCGCCCCACGCGTCCTCGTCCCAGCCCGCGTCGCCGTCCAGCCCGCCGAGCTCGCCCACCTTGTCCAGCGCGGCCAGCTCCACCCGGCGGAACATCGCGTTGCGCACCAGCACCCGGAAGGCGCGGGCGTTGGCCGTGACCGGCTTCACCTCGTCGGCCCGCTCCTGCGCCTGCTCAGCGGTCTCCACCTCCGGATTGGCGAGCTGCTCCCACTCGTCCAGCAGGCTGGAGTCCACCTGGCGGACCATCTCGCCCAGCCAGGCGATCAGGTCCTCCAGGTCCTCGGACTTGATGTCGTCCGGGATGGTGTGCTCAAGCGCCTTGTACGCACTGGCGAGATAGCGCAGCACGATGCCCTCGGTGCGGGCCAGCTCGTAGTTGGAGGTGAACTCCGTGAACGTCATGGCGCGTTCGTACATGTCACGGATCACGGACTTCGGCGAGACCGGGTGGTCGCCCACCCACGGGTGGCTCCTGCGGTACACGTCGTACGCGTGCCACAACAGCTCGCTCAGCGGCTTCGGGTACGTGACCTCCTGGAGCAGCTCCATCCGCTCCTCGTACTCGACGCCGTCCGCCTTCATCTGCCCGACCGCCTCGCCGCGCGCCTTGTTCTGCTGCGCGGCGAGGATCTGCCGCGGGTCGTCGAGCGTCGACTCGACCACGGAGACCATGTCCAGCGCGTACGAGGGGGAGTCCGGGTCCAGCAGGTCGAACGCGGCCAGCGCGAAGGTGGACAGCGGCTGGTTGAGCGCGAAGTCCTGCTGGAGGTCGACGGTGAGCCGGACGATCCGGCCCTCCGCGTCCGGCTTGTCGAGCTGCTCGACGACACCGCCGTCCAGCAGCGAGCGGTAGATCGCGATGGCCCGGCGGATGTGCCGCAGCTGCGCCCGGCGCGGCTCGTGGTTGTCCTCCAGCAGATGCCGCATCGCCTCGAAGGCGTTGCCGGGACGCGCGATCACGGACAGCAGCATGGTGTGCGTGACCCGGAAGCGGGAGGTCAGGGGCTCCGGGTCGGACTGGATCAGCTTGTCGAAGGTGGTCTCCGACCAGGCGACGAAGCCCTCGGGGGCCTTCTTGCGGACCACCTTGCGCTTCTTCTTCGGGTCGTCGCCCGCCTTCTTGACGGCCTTCTCGTTCTCGATGACGTGCTCGGGCGCCTGCGCCACGACGAAGCCCGCCGTGTCGAAGCCGGCCCGGCCCGCACGGCCGGCGATCTGGTGGAACTCCCGGGCGCGCAGCGTACGGACGCGGGTGCCGTCGTACTTGGTGAGCGCCGTGAACAGCACCGTGCGAATGGGGACGTTGACGCCGACGCCGAGGGTGTCCGTACCGCAGATCACCTTCAGCAGACCGGCCTGGGCGAGCTTCTCCACCAGGCGCCGGTACTTCGGCAGCATGCCCGCGTGGTGCACCCCGATGCCGTGCCGCACATAGCGGGAGAGGTTCTGGCCGAACTTGGTGGTGAAGCGGAAGTTGCCGATCAGATCGGCGATCTTCTCCTTCTCCTCCTTGGTGCACATGTTGATGCTCATCAGCGACTGCGCCCGCTCGACGGCCGCGGCCTGGGTGAAGTGCACGATGTAGACCGGTGACTGCCTGGTGTCCAGCAGCTCGGTGAGGGTCTCGGTGATCGGGGTCAGCCGGTACTCGTAGCTGAGCGGGACCGGCCGGGTCGCGGAGCGCACCACGGAGGTGGGGCGGCCGGTGCGGCGGGTCAGGTCCTCCTCGAACATCCGGACGTCACCGAGCGTGGCCGACATCAGGATGAACTGGGCCTGCGGCAGCTCCAGCAGCGGGATCTGCCAGGCCCAGCCGCGGTCCGGCTCGGCGTAGAAGTGGAATTCGTCCATCACGACCTGGCCGATGTCGGCGTACTTGCCGTCGCGCAGCGCGATGGAGGCCAGCACCTCGGCCGTGCAGCAGATCACCGGGGCGTCGGCGTTGACCGAGGCGTCGCCGGTGAGCATGCCGACGTTCTCCGTACCGAACAGCTTGCACAGGTCGAAGAACTTCTCCGAGACCAGCGCCTTGATCGGCGCGGTGTAGAAGGTGACCTTGTCCTGGGCCAGCGCGGTGAAGTGCGCACCCGCCGCGACCAGGCTCTTTCCGGAACCGGTCGGGGTGGAAAGGATCACATTCGCGCCGGAGACCACCTCGATCAGCGCCTCCTCCTGGGCCGGGTAGAGGGTGATGCCCTGTGTCTCGGTCCATGACGAGAAAGCCTCGAAGAGGGCGTCGGGGTCGTCGGTCGGGGGCAGCTGATCGATAAGGGTCACGCCCCCATCTTGCCTGCCTTCCGCCCGGATGAGGGAACCGGACGACCATATGAAGATCACGGGCGATACGCTTCCCACTCAACTCGGCCGTGCCATAACGGCAATGGCAGCGATACGACTCTGGGGGCGGGAAGAACCATGATGGGACCGGCACACTCTCTGTCAGGGGCAGCGGCCTGGCTGGGGGTGGGCGCGGCGGCGGCGGCCGCCGGCCACGCGATGCCGTGGCCCGTCCTCGTCGTCGGGGCGCTGATCACCGCCGGGGCCGCGCTGGCCCCGGACCTCGACCACAAGTCCGCGACCATCTCGCGCGCCTTCGGGCCGGTGTCCCGGGGGCTCTGCGAGATCGTCGACAAGCTCTCGCACGCCGTCTACAAGGCGACCAGGATGCGCGGCGACTCGAACCGCAACGGCGGCCACCGGACGCTGACCCATACCTGGCTGTGGGCGGTCCTGATCGGCGCCGGCGCCTCCGCCGCAGCGATCACCGGCGGCCGGTGGGCGGTCCTGGGGATCCTTTTCGTCCACCTGGTGCTCGCCGTCGAAGGGCTGCTGTGGCGGGCTGCCCGGATGTCCAGCGACGTCCTGGTCTGGCTGCTCGGCGCGACCAGCGCCTGGATACTGGCCGGCGTCCTGGACAAGCCGGGCAACGGCTCGGACTGGCTGTTCACCGCCCCCGGCCAGGAGTACCTCTGGCTCGGGCTGCCGATCGTGCTCGGCGCCCTCGTCCACGACATCGGCGACGCGCTGACCGTCTCCGGCTGCCCGATCCTGTGGCCCATCCCGATCGGCCGCAAGCGCTGGTACCCGATCGGTCCGCCGAAGGGCATGCGGTTCCGGGCCGGGAGCTGGGTGGAGCTGAAGGTGCTGATGCCGGTGTTCATGGTGCTCGGGGGAGTGGGCGGAGCGGCCGCGCTGAACTTCATCTGACGGCCGCGGGCGGCTCTGCCGCCGGATCACCGGCGGTCCGCGTCATCGGCACGATCGGGGCTCATCCGGTGACCGGGCAGCTGGTGCCGTTGGTCCGCCGGGAAGCGCACGCCGTCAGGATCGAGGAACTGGATCAGTTCCAGCGGCGAATTCCTGAGATCGACCAGCCGCCCGGCCGGCGCGGTTCGCGTCGCCGATTCTTCGATGTCGTCGCTCGGACGGTCGAACCAGGCCGCGAACGCGGAGTCGGTGTCGAGGCGTCGGCAGAACTCGGCGTAGCCGATGCAGCTCTCGCCGCGGAAGAGGGAGAACCGGGCATCGGCGTACCGGTCGGAGCTCAGGACCTTCCCGACCTCGAAGAGCAGGGCGACGATCCTGCGGTTGTCCTCCCGGTCACCGAGGTCGAGGAACCTGACCCGCAGCCGAATGATCTCCACCCAGCCCAGGTACTCGGCGAGTACGAACAGGGTGTTGCGGCGTGCGTACTCGCGCGTGCGCGGTGAGCCGCACGCGTAGTGCGTGGTCAGGAAGCCCACTTCGCGGACCGCGATGTTCTCCAGGCGGGACTGCAGGTCGAAGGCCGCCCAGAGGAGCGGATCGCGGTAGCGGCTCATCACGTCCTGCCGCTGCGCGGACCGGGCGCGGCGGGCGGACCCCTGCGCCAACTCGGCACTCAGCAAGGCCTGTTTCCGCGTCGCCCGACCGCTGAGCGCAACACCGGCGAGCGCGACCACACCCGAGATACCGGCCACCACAAGCTCGACACTCATGCGCCGATTGCCGCGGGTGGTACCCCGGGGCTGTCCAGTGTTCCCCGTCCGCCGGTCCGCCCGCCCCAAACCGCTCAGGCGCGCGGACGCCACGCGGTCCGCTCAGCCGTGCCAGGACCGCCACAGCGCCGCATACGCGCCGTCCGCCGCCACCAGCTCGTCATGACTGCCCAGTTCACTGATCCGGCCGCCCTCCACCACCGCGATCACGTCCGCGTCGTGTGCGGTGTGCAGCCGGTGTGCGATGGCCACGACCGTACGGCCGTCCAGCACCCGGGCCAGTGAGCGCTCCAGATGGCGGGCCGCCCGCGGGTCCAGCAGCGATGTCGCCTCGTCCAGCACCAGCGTGTGCGGATCGGCCAGGACCAGCCGGGCCAGGGCGATCTGCTGGGCCTGGGCCGGAGTCAGCGCCAGACCGCCGGAGCCGACCTCGGCGTCCAGCCCCTCGTCCAGGCTCCTCGCCCAGCCGTCCGCGTCGACGGCCGCCAGCGACGCCCACAGCTCGGCGTCCTCGGCGCCCGTACGGGCCAGCAGGAGGTTGTCCCGCAGCGAACCGACGAACACATGGTGCTCCTGATTGACCAGCGCCACATGCGCACGTACGTCCTCCGCCTTCATCCGTGACAACTCGGCGCCGCCGAGCGTCACTTCGCCCGTACGCGGGGCGTAGATCCCGGCCAGCAGCCGGCCCAGCGTGGACTTGCCGGCGCCGGACGGGCCGACCAGCGCGAGGCGCGTCCCCGGCGCGACGTCCAGCGACACCCGGTGCAGGACGTCGAGGCCGGCGCGGTACCCGAAGCGCACCTCGTCGGCCCGCACGTCCCGGCCGTCCGGGACGACCCCCGCATCGCCCGCGTCCGGCTCGATGTCCCGCACCCCGACCAGCCGGGCCAGCGACACCTGGGCGACCTGCAGCTCGTCGTACCAGCGCAGGATCAGACCGATCGGGTCGACCATCATCTGCGCCAGCAGCGCACCCGTCGTCAGCTGTCCCACGGTCAGCCAGCCCTCGATGACGAACCAGCCGCCGAGCATCAGCACCGCGCCCAGAATCGTCACGTACGTGACGTTGATGACGGGGAAGAGCACGGAGCGCAGGAACAATGTGTAGCGCTCCCACGCCGTCCACTGGGCGATGCGCGTGTCCGACAGCGCCACCCGGCGCGCACCCAGCCGGTGCGCCTCCACCGTCCGTCCGGCGTCCACCGTCTCCGCCAGCATCGCGGCGACCGCGGCGTATCCCGCGGCCTCCGAACGGTACGCGGACGGTGCCCGCTTGAAGTACCAGCGGCAGCCGAGGATCAGCACCGGCAGCGCGATCAGTACGGAGAGTGCCAGCGGGGGAGCGGTCACGGTGAGCGCACCGAGCAACAGCCCCGCCCACACCACACCGATCGCCAGCTGCGGCACGGCCTCGCGCATCGCGTTGGCCAGCCGGTCGATGTCCGTGGTGATCCTGGAGAGCAGATCACCGGTCCCGGCCCGCTCCAGCACCCCCGGCGGCAGCCCGACCGACCGCACGAGGAAGTCCTCGCGCAGATCGGCCAGCATCTCCTCGCCGAGCATCGCGCTGCGCAGGCGCATCAGCCGGGTGAACACGGTCTGCACGATCAGCGCGAGCGCGAACACCCCGGCGGTGCGCTCCAGATGGAGGTCCCGCACCCCGTCGGAGAGGTCCTCGACCAGCCCGCCCAGCAGATAGGGGCCGACGATCGACGCGATCACAGCGATGGCGTTGAACGCGACGAGTACGGTGAACCGTCCGCGATGGCGCCGCAGCAGCTCGCGTACATAGCTCCGTACGGTGGTGGGGGTGCCGACCGGCAGGGTCGTCGCCGACTCCGGCGCGGCCGGGTCGTACGCCGGAACTGCGACGCCGATCATGCCCGTTCCTCGATTTCCTCGATCGTCACGGTCGCGCCCCGAGAGGTCAGGGCCGCGATCTCGTCGTCCGTCTCGCGTGTCACGACCGCCCGGTAACGGGGGTCCGTGTGCAGGAGTTCACGGTGCCCGCCGACCGCGACGACGGTGCCCCGGTGCACCAGCACCACCCGGTCCGCGAGGTCGAGCAGCAGCGGTGACGAGGCGAACGCCACGGTGGTGCGGCCCTGGCGCAGTGCCTTGATTCCGGCGGCGACCCGGGCCTCCGTGTGCGAGTCGACGGCGGAGGTCGGCTCGTCGAGAACCAGCGCCTCCGGATCGGTCACCAAGGAGCGGGCCAGCGCGAGCCGCTGACGCTGGCCACCCGAGAGCGACCGGCCGCGCTCGGTGATCCGGGTCGCCATCGGATCGCCGTCCGTGGCGAGCGACGCCTGCGCCAAGGAGTCCAGCACATCGCCGCACTGCGCGGCCGTCAGCGCCTCCTCGGCGGTCACCCGGCCGGACGACGGAACGTCCAGCAGCTCGCGCAGCGTCCCGGACAGCAGAACCGGGTCCTTGTCCTGGACCAGCACGGCGGTCCGGGCGGAGTCCAGCGGGAGTTCGTCCAGCGGCACGCCACCGAGCAGGACGGACGGGGCGCTCCGCTCCTCGGCGTCCTCGTCCGAGGAGTCGCGTGCTCCGCCCTCCGCCTCCGGGGCGCGCTCGCTCTTGTCGGCATCCGCGTCCGTGTCCGCGTTCACCTGTGCGTGACCACCGAGCCGCTCGGCCAGTCGGCCCGCCTCGTCCGGATCTCCGCAGACCACCGCGGTGAACAGGCCGGCCGGGGCCATCAGACCGGTGACCGGGTCGTACAGATCGCCGGCCGGTGCCGCGTCGACGGTCGACGGCCGGTCCGTGCGGCGCAACGACAGCACCCGGACCGCGCGCTGGGCGGAAGGCCGCGAGAAGGAGTACGCCATCGCGATCTCCTCGAAGTGACGGAGCGGGAACAGCAGCAGCGTCGCCGCGCTGTACACCGTGACCAGCTGACCGACGTCGATCCGGCCGTCCCGGGCCAGCACCGCCCCGTACACGACCAGCGAGATGAGCAGCACGCCCGGCAGCAGCACCTGGATCGCCGAGATCAGCGACCACATCCGCGCGCTGCGCACCGCGGCCTCGCGGACCTCCTGGGAGGCACGCCGGTAGCGGCCGAGGAACAGTTCCTCGCCGCCGATCCCGCGCAGCACCCGCAGCCCCGCCACGGTGTCCGAAGCCAGTTCCGTGGCCTTGCCCGCCTTTTCGCGCTGGAGATCCGCGCGCCGGGTGGCCCGGGGGAGCAGCGGCAGCACGGCGAGGGCCAGCAGCGGTACGGCGAGGGTCACCAGGATGCCCAGCGACGGCAGATAGAGGAGGAGCCCCGCACAGATCAGCACCAGGGCGGCGGCGGCCGCGGCGAACCGCGAGAGGGCCTCGACGAACCAGCCGATCTTCTCGACGTCGCCCGTGGAAACCGCGACCACCTCGCCCGCCGCGACCCGACGGGTCAGTGCCGAGCCGAGCTCCGCGGTCCTACGGGCCAGCAGCTGCTGGACCCGGGCGGCAGCGGTGATCCAGTTGGTGACGGCCGTCCGGTGGAGCATGGTGTCGCCCAGCGCGATCAGCATGCCCAGGACCGCGATCAGGCCCCCCGACCACGCGAGCCGGCTGCCGGAACGGTCGACCACCGCCTGAACGGCGAGACCGACGGCGGGCGGCAGCCCGGCGATGGAGCATTGGTGCAGCAGGCCCCAGGACATGGATCTGAGCTGGCCCTTGAGCTGATTGCGGCCGAGCCAGAGCAGGAAGCGTGGGCCCGACCGGACATCGGGATCGCCGGGATCCGGGTAGGGAAGATCGCGAATCTGCATGACGTCCCATGGTTCGGTGTGACGGCTTGTTCGGTGAATGAATCGAGGTGAATGACTCAAACCGTGCAAGGTTCGCCCCGGGACGTCGGTCGGGGCAATTGGTTTTCTCCATGAACAGCGCTCTTCGCGCCACGGTCGCGATGCGAACGGGCGGGCCGGGCCCCGTGGCTCGGGTACCCGGCCCGCCCGTTCGCATCGGCCGGTCAGGCCTTCTCGGGGTTCTCCGAGTCCATGCCGGAGCGGGCCTTCTTCCACTCACCGCGGGTGAAGTCCGGGATCTGCTGCGGCGCGCCCTTCGCCCTGATGGACAGATGGCTGAGCGGCACGGGGGATGTCCAGGTCGCCGCGTCGTACACGTCGAAGTCGGGGACGAGGCCGAGCCGCATGCACTGCATCAGCCGGAACACCAGCATGTAGTCCATGCCGCCGTGACCGCCGGGCGGGTTGGCGTGCTCCTTCCACAGCCAGTGGTCCCACTCCTGGTACTTGGCGAAGTCGCCCCAGTTGTCGTTGGTGTGGTCGGGCTCGATGTAGATACGGGCGGGGTAGTCCTCGAAGACACCCTTGGTGCCGCCGAGGCTGTTGATCCGCGAGTACGGATGCGGAGTGGACACGTCGTGCTCCAGCCGGATGACCCGTCCCTTGGCGGTCTGGACGAGACTGATCGTCCGGTCGGACTCGATATAGGTCTCCTTCCAGCTCGGGTCACCGGCCGGCATGTTCTTCTCGCGGTACTCGGCGAGTCCGAGGGACGGGGAACCGACACTGGTGATGCTCACCGCACGGTCGCCGCGGTTGATGTCCATGTAGTTGGCGACCGGGCCGAACCCGTGGTTGGGGTAGAGATCGCCCCGCAGCCGGGTGTGCCAGAGCCTGCGCCAAGGGCCCTCGTAGTAGTCCGGGTCGAACATCAGGCCACGCAGATCGTGGTTGTACGCGCCCGCGCCGTGCAGCAGATCACCGAAGAGACCGGCATGCGCCATGCGCAGCACCCGCATCTCGTTCTGCCCGTAGCAACAGTTCTCCAGCTGCATGCAGTGGCGTCTGGTGCGCTCGGACAGATCGACCAGTTCCCAGAGCTGGTCGAGCTGGAGAGCGATCGGACACTCCACGCCGACGTGCTTGCCGTTCAGCATGGCGGTCTTCGCCATCTGGAAGTGGAAGTCCCAGGGCGTCGCCACGTAGACGAAGTCGATGTCCCCGCGCTTGCAGAGGTTCTCGTAGTCGTCCTCACCATTGGTGTAGACGGCGGGTGCCGGCTGACCCGCGGCGGTCACCTTCGCGGCAGCCCGTTGCGCCTTGGCCTTGACCGGGTCGCAGACGGCGACGACCTGTACACCACTGACGGCGAGGAAGAGATCGATCATGCTGCCACCGCGATTGCCGAGGCCGACGATGCCGACCCGGACGGTGGAACGCCGGTCGAAGGGGACTCCCACCATGGTCCTGCCCTGGCGCTTCGGAGCGTCCGCCCGGTCCGCGGCAGCGGCTTCCGGCCCCCGGCCCGGGGCGGCGGCTGCGGCGGAGTTCCCGAGGGCACCGAGCCCGAGCCCGGCACCGGCCACTCCGGCGGTCGTCCACAGGACCGAGCGGCGGCTCATGGAGCCCTCGTCGCCGCCCTGCGTACCGTCGTTCTGCTGTGCTGCGTCGTTCATCGATCCTCCGTGAAGGGGGTCTGACGTGCGCGGCTGGTAATGAACCTCGGTAAGGACCTTGGTAGTTGGGTCTGTTGTTGCGCAAGGGGGGCGATTGGACTCCTGTTCCGAAACCATGGACTTTCGTACACACGCAAAAACGCCGGGCGGGCTCGAACGCGTCGAGCCCGCCCGGCTGTCCAGGGCGACTACGGGGACCGAACGGCCCAGGTGATCAGCGCACAACGGCCCCCGGCCGGGTGGCCCGTTCCAATTCCATCAGCACCGAGTAGTACGAATGCCCCGTGGCCCTGTCCATGCCGATCTCGCACATGCGGTTGGCCGAGAGATAGGCGTCGTACGCGCGCCCGTTCACCTCGGCGGCCTCCTTCGCCGTCGCCGAGGCCGTCAACTCCTTGTGCAGCATGCCCCGGTCGCCCGCGAAGGCGCAGCACCCGGCGTCGTCAGGGATCACGACCTCCTCGGCGCAGGCCTCCGCGACCGTACGCAACTGCTCCACGTCGTCCAGATGCTGCATGGAGCACGTCGGATGCAGGACCGCCGAACCGGTCTTCCGGAGGACCGTCAGCTCCGGAAGCAGCTCGTCGGCCGCCCAGACCAGGGAGTCGACGATGGTCAGCTCCCGGTGCAACTCCCGGTTGTCGTCGGTGAGATACGGCACCACCTCATGGGCGATGCCCAGGGTGCACGACGAGGCGTCGACGACCAGTGGGAGCTTTCCGCCGGCCGTCCAGCCCCAGGCGGCCTCCACGATGCGGTTGGCCATCACGGCGTTGCCCTCGTCGTACCCCTTGGAGTGCCAGATCGTCGCGCAGCAGGTCCCCGCGACATCGTCCGGGATCCATACCGGCTTTCCGGCGCGGGCGGAGACGGCGACGACGGCCTGCGGCAGCGACGGACCGTGGTGGCCCTCGGGGCCGCCGAAGATCCGGTTCACACACGCCGGGTAGTAGACGGCGCTCGCCCCGACGCGGGAGGTGCGGGGCAGCTTCCGGGCGGCGGCGCCGGGAATCTCGGGCAGCCACTCGGGCACCAGATCGGGGCGCACGGCCTTGCGGGCGAGCGCGGTGATGGTCTCCAGCGGTCCGTCGCCGAGCCGGTCGCCGATCCGGTCGGCCGCGGCCACCGCGAGCCGCGCCGCCGCTTCCACCGCCTTGAAGTTCTTCGCCGTGAGCGCCGCGATCCGCTCCTCGCGCGGCGAGTGGCGCCGGTGGCGGAAGTCCTTCATCATCGCGCCGGTGTCGATGCCCACCGGGCAGGCGAGCTTGCACGTCGAGTCGCCCGCACAGGTGTCGACGGCGTCATAGCCGTAGGCGTCGAGCAGCTGCGTCTCCACCGGGGAGCCGCCCGGCTGCCGCATCATCTCCCGGCGCAGCACGATCCGCTGGCGCGGGGACGTGGTCAGATCATGGCTGGGACAGGTGGGCTCGCAGAAGCCGCACTCGATGCAGGGATCGGCGACCGCCTCGATCTCGGGAATGGTCTTCAGTCCGCGCAGATGGGCCTTCGGGTCGCGGTCGAGGACGATCCGGGGGGCCAGGACGCCGTCGGGGTCGATGATCTGCTTGGTGCGCCACATCAGCTCGGTCGCCTTCGGGCCCCACTCCAGCTCCAGGAAGGGGGCGATATTGCGGCCGGTGGCGTGCTCGGCCTTCAAGGAGCCGTCGAAGCGTTCCACCGTCAGCCGGCAGAAGTCGTCCATGAACGCGGCGTAGCGGTCGACGTCGGACGGCTTCGCCGCGTCGAAGGCGAGCAGGAAGTGCAGGTTGCCGTGCGCCGCGTGGCCCGCCACGGCGGCGTCGAAACCGTGCTCCGCCTGGAGCCGGAGCAGGGCCTCGCAGGCCTCGGCCAGCCGGGAGGGCGGCACCGCGAAGTCCTCCGTGATCAGCGTCGTCCCCGAGGGCCGGGAGCCGCCGACCGCGGTGACGAACGCCTTGCGGGCCTTCCAGTAGCCGGAGATGACCTTGGCGTCGCGGGTGAACCCATTGGTCACCGAGGGGACGGGCGCGACCAGGTCGAGCTCCTCGACGACGGCCGCTGCCGCCCGCTCGTACGCCTCCTGGCCGAGTTCGTCCGGGGCCCGGAACTCCACCAGCAGCGCCGTGGTCTCCTTGGGCAGTTCGGCCCAGTCCGCGGGCACGCCCTGGACCCTCACCGACGCGCGCAGCGTATTGCCGTCCATCAGCTCGACGGCGATCGCCCCGGCCTCGTTGAAGCGAGGCACGGCGGCCGCCGCCGCGGTCAGGGACGGGAAGAACAGCAGGGCCGTGGAGATCCGGCGGTCCAGCGGCAGCGTGTCGAAGACGACCTCGGAGATGAAGCCGAAGGTGCCCTCGGAGCCGACCATCAGACCGCGCAGGATCTGGACCGGCGTCGAGCCGTCCAGGAAGGCGTCGAGGCGGTAGCCGTTGGTGTTCTTGATCTCGTACTTGGCGCGGATCCGGGCGGTGAGCTCGGCGTCCGCCTCGATCTCCGCCTTCAGGGCCAGCAGCCCTGCGCACAGCCGCGGCTCGGCGCGGGCGAGGTCCTTGTCCGCGGCCGGGTCGGCGGTGTCGACGACGGTGCCGCTCGGCAGCACGAAGGTGAGGGAGGAGACCGTGCGGTACGAATTGCGCGTCGTGCCCGCCGTCATTCCCGAGGCGTTGTTGGCGACGACCCCGCCGATCGTGCAGGCGATCGCGCTGGCCGGGTCCGGGCCCAGCAGCCGGCCGTGCCGGGCGAGGGCGGCGTTGGCCCGCACGACGGTCGTACCCGGCCGGATGCGGGCCCGCGCGCCGTCGTCCAGGACCTCGATGCCCGCCCAGTGGTGGCGCACGTCGACCAGGATGTCCTCGCCCTGGGCCTGGCCGTTCAGACTGGTGCCGGCCGCCCGGAAGACGACCTCACGGCCCCTTCCGTGCGCGTACGACAGGACCGCCGAGATGTCGTCGATGTCCTCCGGGACCACGACGACCTGGGGGACGAAGCGGTACGGACTGGCGTCGGAGGCGTACTTGACCAGGTCGGAGACCTTCCACAGCACCTTCTCCGGTCCGAGCAGGGCGATCAGCTCGCCGCGCAGCGCTTCGGGCGTGCCCTGAGCCTGCCGGTCCGGGACCCGGTCCACGGACGGCGTACGCACCGCTCCAGGGCGCAGTGCTTCCGGCTTCGGCTCCAGCAGTGGCATGTCGAGGTCTCCTCGGCGGTTCGGTTCGGTATCACGGTGGCGGACGTGCGTCACCCGGCAGAGGCGAGCGCGTCCGCGCGGTGTCTAACAGCGGCGCTCCGGCATTCCGTTGACCAGAGCGGACAGCAGCCCGCCGAGCACCTCGCGCTGATCGGCGGTCAGTGGAGCCAGGATCTCCTCCGCGGCGGCCCGGCGCGCGTCGCGCAGCGACCGGAGGGTGGCGAGGCCCTCCTCCGTGATCTCGATGCGGACCACCCGGCGGCTGTCCGGATCGGGGGCCCGGCGCACCCGTCCGCTCGCCTCCAGGCCGTCGACCAGGGTGGTCACGGCGCGCGGGACGACGTCCAGGCGCTGCGCGAGATCGGCCATCCGGGGCGGGCCGTCGTAATGCGCGACGGTGCGGAGCAGCCGGAATTGCGCTGGAGTGATGCCCATCGGCTCCAGCTGGCGGCCCTGGATCCGCTGGAGCCTGCGGGTCACCCGCAGCAGCTGCTCGGCGAGCACGCCATCGGCGTCGGAGGAGTCCATGGAGGGAACAATATCAGGACCCAGTTCATTGTGAGTATAGGTAACAATGAGCTATGCTCTCAAAAATGCGCTCGCTCAAGCCCCTGCTTGAGTCCTCGCTCGAGTCCCCGCTTGAGTCGCAGCCGCCGCACGCCCGACGAAGGAGCCCATGAAACCCGACGAAATCAACTGGACACCCCCGCCGAAGGACGCGAGCCGTCCGCCCGCCGAGGTGCGCCGCATCCTGCGCCTCTTCCGTCCCTATCGGGGCCGGCTCGCACTGGTCGGGCTGTTCGTCGGCGCCTCGTCGCTGGTGTCGGTCGCCTCGCCCTTCCTGCTGCGCGAGATCCTGGACACGGCCATCCCCCAGGGGCGCACGGGACTGCTGTCGCTGCTCGCCCTCGGCATGATCCTCACCGCCGTGATGAACAGCGTCTTCGGTGTCCTGCAGACCCTGATCTCCACCACGGTCGGCCAGCGGGTCATGCACGACCTGCGCACCGCCGTCTACGCCCAGTTGCAGCGGATGCCGCTCGCCTTCTTCACCCGGACCCGTACCGGCGAGGTCCAGTCCCGCATCGCCAACGACATCGGCGGCATGCAGGCGACCGTCACCTCCACCGCGACGTCACTGGTCTCCAACCTCACCGCGGTCATCGCCACGGTCGTCGCCATGCTGGCGCTCGACTGGCGGCTCACCCTGGTCTCGCTCCTGCTGCTGCCGGTCTTCGTCTGGATCAGCCGCCGGGTCGGCCGGGAGCGCAAGCGGATCACCACCCGGCGTCAGAAGCAGATGGCCGCCATGGCGGCCACGGTCACCGAGTCGCTCTCCGTCAGCGGCATCCTGCTCGGCCGGACGATGGGCCGCTCGGACTCCCTCACCAAGGGCTTCGCCGATGAGTCCGAGAAGCTCGTCGACCTCGAAGTGCGCTCCAGCATGGCCGGGCGGTGGCGGATGTCCACGATCGGCATCGTCATGGCCGCCATGCCCGCCGTCATCTACTGGGCGGCGGGCCTCGCCCTGCAGTCCGGCGGACCCGCCGTCTCCATCGGCACCCTCGTCGCCTTCGTCTCGCTCCAGCAGGGCCTCTTCCGGCCCGCCGTGAGCCTGCTCTCCACCGGCGTGGACATGCAGACGTCCCTCGCGCTCTTCCAGCGGATCTTCGAGTACCTCGACCTCGACGTGGACATCACCGAGCCCGAGAAGCCGGTCCGGCTGGAGCGGATCCGCGGCGAGATCCGCTTCGAGGACGTCGATTTCAGCTACGACGAGAAGAGCGGTCCGACCCTCAGAGGCATCGATGTGACCGTCCCGGCCGGCGGCAGCCTGGCGGTCGTCGGACCGACCGGATCCGGCAAGTCCACGCTCAGCTATCTGGTGCCCAGGCTCTACGACGTCACCGGCGGCCGGGTCACGCTCGACGGGGTCGACGTACGCGATCTGGATTTCGACACCCTGGCAAGAGCCGTGGGAGTGGTCTCCCAGGAGACCTACCTCTTCCACGCCTCGGTCGCCGACAACCTGCGCTTCGCCAAGCCGGACGCTACCGACGCCGAAATCGAGGCGGCGGCCCGTGCGGCACAGATCCACGACCACATCGCCTCACTGCCCGACGGCTACGACACCCTCGTCGGTGAGCGCGGCTACCGCTTCTCGGGCGGCGAGAAGCAGCGCCTCGCCATCGCCCGCACGATTCTGCGTGACCCGCCCGTCCTGGTGCTCGACGAGGCGACGAGTGCCCTCGACACTCGTACGGAATTCGCCGTGCAGGAAGCGATCGACGCGCTCTCCGAGGGGCGCACCACCATCACGATCGCGCACCGGCTCTCCACCGTCCGCGACGCCGACCAGATCGTCGTCCTGGACGGCGGCCGGACCGCCGAGCGCGGCAGCCACGAGGAACTGCTCCAGCAGGACGGCCGCTATGCCGCGCTGGTCCGACGGGACACCCAACTCGCCCCCGCGACAAGCTGATGGGCGGGGGCGGGCGTGCCCCCGCCGAGGCCGACCACGCGGCGACGCCGCCGCTCCCGTGGGACGGGGAGCGACGGCGCCGGGCGGAGCAATGGTCAGACGAGCCAACCCACGAAGTGGATGATGCCGGCGAGCAGGTTGGTGATGATGTTCATTCGGTGTTTCTCCTTGTACGTGGTGCATAAGTGGGACAGCACAGTCGCGGTCTGCAGCCCGTCGCTTGCGCCCTGTAATCATCCTGTGCCGCAGGGGAGTTGAGCAACGAATAGCGGAACGATCACGCGTTCGAGGGAACATCCGATCCCGTGTTCGCGTGTTCCCTTCATGGGGTGCGGGAGCCGTGTCGTCCGGGCCGTGGTTCCGGAGGGCGGGATAGCGTGCCCGCATGGTGAACGAGTCCCCGGACACCCCGCCCCGTCGCACGTTCCGCCCGACCCGGCGCGGCCGTCTGGCGCTGTTCATCGGCATCGTGCTCGTCCTGGTCGTGGCAGCGGCCGTGCTGGTGCCACTGCTGACGAGGGGGCCGAAGGTCGAGCAGGCCCGCTCGCTCGTGATTCCCGAGGGGTGGCGGGCATCCCAGGTGTACGCGGCCGTCGACAAGGCCCTCGTGGTTGAGCCGGGAACCACCGGGAAGGCCGCCGGTACGGCGGACCTTCCGCTTCCGGCCGAGGCGAAGGGCAATCCCGAGGGCTACCTCTTCCCGGCGACGTACCCCGTCACCTCCGGCACGACCCCGCAGGGCCTGCTCAGGTACATGGTCGACACCGCGGTCGAACGGTTCGGCGCGGACCACATCACCGCGGGCGCTCGGCGCAACGGCGTCTCGGTGTACCGGACGGTGACGATCGCCAGCATCGTGCAGGCCGAGGCGGACACCGGGGCCGACATGGGCAAGGTCGCCAGAGTCGTCTACAACCGGCTGGCCCGGGGCATGCCGCTCCAGATGGATTCCACGCTCAACTACGCGCTGAACCGCAGCACCCTGCACACCACCAAGGGCGACACGAAGATCGACAGCCCGTACAACAGCTATGAGCGCAAGGGGCTGCCGCCCACACCCATCGGGAACCCGGGGGAGCAGGCGATGACGGCGGCGATCAACCCCACTCCCGGAGCGTGGCTGTACTTCGTCACGGTCGCGCCGGGGGACACCCGCTTCACCAGCAGCTACACCGAACAGCAGAGGAACGTGGCGGAGTTCAACCGCAACCGCCGCAGCGCGTCCGACAGCCTCTGAGCGCCCGCGCCGTCACACCATGGCGGGCGCGAGCGCCTCATCGGCCTCCGCCACCGTGTCCTGCCCGTCCAGCAACCGGCCGATCGCGCGCACCGCCGCCCGCCCCGCCCGGTTGGCGCCGATCGTGCTGGCGGACGGCCCGTACCCGACGAGATGGACGCGCGCGTCCCGTACCGCCCGGGTGCCCTCGACCCGGATGCCGCCGCCCGGCTCGCGCAGCTTCAGCGGCGCGAGATGATCGATGGCGGCCCGGAAGCCGGTGGCCCAGAGGATGACATCCGCCTCGACCGTCCGGCCGTCGTCCCAGGCGACCCCGCCGGGCGTGATCCGGTCGAACATCGGCAGCCGGTCCAGCACCCCCGTCTCGCGGGCGCGCCGCACCGCGTCCGTGAGCGGCAGCCCGGTCACGCTCACCACACTCTGCGGCGGCAGCCCGCGCCGCACCCGCTCCTCCACCATCGCCACCGCGGCCCGCCCCCGGTCCGCGTCGAAGGGGCCGTCGCGGAAGACCGGCGGCCGACGCGTCACCCAGTACGTCTCGGCCGCCACCTCGGCGATCTCCATCAGATGCTGCGTACCGGAGGCACCGCCGCCGACCACCACCACGCGCTGTCCGGCGAACTCGGCCGGACCCGGGTAGTTCGCGGTGTGCAGCTGGCGCCCCCGAAAGCTCTCCTGCCCCGGGTAGCGCGGCCAGAACGGCCGGTCCCAGGTGCCGGTGGCGTTGATCAGGGCACGGGTGGCGTACGTACCCTCGGAGGTCTCGACGAGCAGCCGTCCGTCGGTGCTCTCACGTACCGCGCTCACCTCGACGGGGCGGTGAACCCGCAGGTCGAAGGCGCGCTCGTACCGGGCGAAGTACTCACCGATCACCTCGGAGGAGGGCCGGCTGTCGTCCGCTCCGGTGAGCTCCATGCCGGGCAGCGCATGCATGCCGTGAACCTTGCCGTACGTCAGCGAGGGCCAGCGGAACTGCCAGGCGCCGCCGGGGCGCGGGGCATGGTCCAGTACGACGAAGTCGCGATCGGGCTCGAGGCCGGTGCGGCGCAGATGGTAGGCGCCGGACAGTCCGGCCTGTCCGGCGCCGATCACGACGACATCGACCCTGCGCGCTGCGGCCACCCCTAGGTTGTTCACGCTTCTACCAACTGCGCGGGGTGTGAGGATCTTCCCCGATCGACCCCGGCTCCTCCGGGCCGCCCCGCTCCCGCTGGTCCGTTCCCACCGGCCCACCGGCCCACCGGCCCACCGGCCCACCGGCTCGACGACGCATCGGCCACCGGCCCGCCGGCCTCGGCGTTCCTCCCTCAGCGGCCCCCGGCGACCAGCAGCGGTGCCCCGCCCGGCGCGGACGCCGGCCGGCCGTTCGCGGAAGGCACCCCGAGCAACGGTGACGCGGGTACGGTCGACAGCAGGCCGCGTGCCGCCAGCTCGGGCGTGACGCCCTCGCCGAACCAGTACGCCTCCTCCAGATGCGGGTATCCGGACAGCACGAAGTGCTCCACACCCAGCGCGTGGTACTCCTCGATCCGGTCGGCAACCTCCGCATGACTGCCGACCAGCGCGGTGCCCGCACCACCCCGCACCAGACCGACGCCCGCCCAGAGGTTCGGCGAGATCTCCAGTTCGTCGCGCGAACGCGGGATCTCGTGCTGCGGAGCACCTGTGAGGTGTACGGATCCCAGATGGCCCAGGCGTCGACCTTGCCCCGACTGAACGCGGCCAGCGCGTCCGCCGGCTGAAGGTATTTCAGCCGCACGTCTCCGATGCCGAGCCCGGCCTTCTTCAGCGAGGCGATCAGCTGGCAGTGGGCCGAGCTGCCCTGCGCCACCGCGATCGACCTGCCCTTGAGCTGCTTCGGGGACTTCAACGGCGAGTCCTCGGGAACGACGATCGCCTCGCCGGTGGACGAGCCGTGGGCGGCGCCCACCACGACGATCCTGGAATCGGAACCCGCCGCGAACACCGGCGGCGTATTACCGACGCCCCCGATGCCCACGGCCTTTGCATTGACCGCCTCCAGCAGGGGTGGGCCCGAGGTGAAGGTCGACCACTTGATCCGGTAGTCGAGATCGTCCAGTTCACCGGAGGCCCGAAGAATGGCTTCGTAACCACCCTTCTGGTCACCGACGTCGAGGGTGACGCCGCCCTTCCCGTCGGTGTTGCCGGTGGTTGAGGCGGACGTGGCTCCGCCGCAGGCGGTCACCAGCAAGGTGAGGGGCAGAAGGAGGGCGGGCAGGGCGCGGGTTCTCATCGGTTTCCCTTTCGTCGTGCGTATCGAGAGGCGGGAGGGGGCCGCGGGCGGTGGGTCGACAGCCCCTGCCTCAGGCGGCCTCGACGCTCTCGACGGCATCGCCCTCGACACCCAGCTCGGTCAGCAGCCGGGAGCGCAGAGCGGCGAATCCGGGACTGCTCACGCTGCGCGGCCGGTCCAGGGGACCGGCGTCTCGTACGCGATGGCACCGTCCCGCATCACCAGCGCGCGGTCGGCCAGCAGCAGCGCCTCGTCCACATCGTGGGTGACCAGCAGCACGGCACAGCCGCGCCGTTGCCAGAGCTCGGCCACCAGCCGCTGCGCCCTGATGCGGGTCAACGCGTCCAGCGCGCCGAACGGCTCGTCCAGAGGAGGCGCGCCGCGACCACGCGTACGCGAACCACTGCCGCCGTTAGGGCACGGGGATCACGAGGCGCGGTGGACGGGGCGGGGTACGCCGGAGCGCGCACGCGCAGCCGCGTGCGGCGACGAGAACGGGCGGCCGGAGCGCCCGGTCACCGGCGGAGGAAGCGCTGAGGGAACGTCAGCAGCCGCGACGACACGCGGCGGAGGCCACCCGCAGCAGGTCGATGTGACCGCGCGAAGTGAGCAGGGCTGAACGGAACATGGCGCTGAACGTAGCGATCCATGACTGAAACGGTCAATGGTGTCTCGGCAAGTGGACGCGCGATCTCGCCGCGCGGGCGAGAAGATGGACGCATGCCCCATGCCTTCGCCACCAGCGTTCTGCACATCGCCACCGGAACGACGGAGACCGTCACCGATCTGACGTCCGACTGCGAGCAGTTCCTCACCCGGAACGCCGCCTCCAGGGACGGTCTCCTCAATATCTTCGTACCGCACGCGACCGCTGGCATCGCCATCCTGGAAACCGGTTCCGGCAGCGACGACGACCTCCTGGCCACCCTCCACACCCTGCTGCCCGCCGACGGCCGCTGGCAGCACCGCCACGGCAGCCCCGGCCACGGCCGCGACCACGTACTGCCCGCCCTCGTCCCACCGCACGCCACGCTTCCGGTGATCGGGGGCCGACTGGAGCTGGGGACGTGGCAGTCGGTGTGCCTGGTCGACACGAACCGGGACAACCCGGAGCGGCAGGTGCGGCTGAGTTTCATTGGTTAGTCGGTCGCCTCGGTGGGACTGTAGAGGGGAAGTCCGGCCGCACCAAATGAGCAGCGCGCGTGGGTGCAGCATGGTGGGCGAAGGCGGCCAGCAGGTTCTTCGTCTGCTGGTGGTACACGGGGCATTGCCCTGCTGGCCAGCCAAAACGGCGGCTTCTGAGCCATGTGGTGCGGCTATGGTCCGGGAATGGCCCGGATCTTGATCCGCTGACGAAGAGGTCGCCGGCCCTTCTGCTGGGGTGCTGTCCGTGGTGCCTGCACAGTGTGGGCGGCTGCATCGGTACCACATGGCACAGGTTGCAGATCGCGTCTTATGTGGTCCAGGTGGTTCATTTGAGGTGTGTGAGCGCAGACCAGGTCAATGTGGTCCAGAAGTGTCGACGCTGTTGGTGACATGCGTGTGAGAGGTCACGAACCCCCGTCGGCTTGTGCCGACGGGGTTCAGCACGCGGCACGGGAGCAGCCCCGGGCTCCCTGTTCGTCACCCGCTTTGCTCTGTTGTACTGCCCTGCGGCTAGTTTGTGTCCAGGACAGGTACGCAGGCCCGTGGTGGCAGAGGTGCACGGGGGACGGGAGGTCGGGAAGAGTGTCGCTGCGCGGAGGTGATCCAGCCGAGATCGGCGGTTATCCGCTTGAGGCGCGGCTCGGCTCGGGTGGCATGGGCACGGTCTTTCTGGCCCGTACGAGCTCGGGGCGACCTGTCGCGATCAAACTGATCCACCAGCAGTTCGCGGGGGACGACGAGTTCCGCATCCGTTTCCGGCAGGAGGTGGCGGCGGCGAGGCGGGTGAGTGGCGCGTTCACCGCAGCCGTGGTCGACGCTGCCCCTGAGGCCGAGCAGCCGTGGATGGCGACGACCTATATCGAGGGACACACGCTCGCCCAGCGCATCGCGGCGAACGGCCCGCTGAACGGAGCGGAGCTGAGGAGGCTCGCCATCGGGCTGGCGGAGGCGCTGCGCGACATCCACCGGGTGGGGGTCGTCCACCGTGACCTGAAGCCCTCGAACGTCGTTCTCTCGCCCGAGGGCCCGCGCGTCATCGACTTCGGCATTTCGCGCGCCGTGGACCAGCAGACGCTGACGATGACAGGGCGGGTCATCGGTACGCCGCCCTTCATGTCGCCGGAGCAGTTGCAGGCGCCGCGTGGTGTGGGGCCGCGGTCCGATGTCTTCTCGCTGGGGACGCTGCTGGTCTACGCAGCGACGGGCCACGGACCCTTCGACGCGGACAGCCCATACTTGACGGCGTACCAGGTGGTGCACGAGGAGCCGTCGCTGGATGCTGTTCCGGTGGCCTTGCGCGCGGTCGTCGAGCCGTGCCTGGACAAGGAGCCCGAGGGGCGCCCCTCGGCGGACGAACTCCTCGTGCTGCTGCGGGACCTGCCGGCCGACCTCGGCGGGATCGACGCGAACGGGGTTGGCGCGGGTCGCACCCGCGACATGATCACCCAGCATCACTTCGCGACGCCGGCCACCCCGGCGCCGACTGCCCCGACCACAGCCCCGGCCGGTCCCGATACCGGGAGCACCGGCACCCCCATCGGCCGCCGTCTGCGTCGCCGATGGCGTCCCGTGCTCGCGGCCGCGGTCGCGGTGGCAGCGATCGGCGGGGGAGTCGCCGCGCTGAAGGCGGGCGGCTTCGGGGGGAACAGTGGCGGCGACCAGGGCAACAGCGTTGCGGCGCCGGGTGCCGCACTTCCGGACGGCTTCCGGCCGTGGCGCAAGACCGTGCAGGGCGGCCAGGAGGACATCCCCGACGAGCTGCGTTGCGTCGCGCGCGGCGACGCGCTGTTCTGCGGGGGCGGCGGTGTTGTCGCGACCCGTATCAGGGCCTCGGGCGGCTCGCGGGTGTGGACGGTGAAGAGTCCGGGCGTCCCCGTCCAGGGCATGCACCTGGTGGGCGCCACCGACGACACGGTGCTCGGTTACCGCTTCGCCGCCCAGGACGCCCCGCAGGACCCTCCCAGTGAGGTGGTGGCCATCGACGCGAACAACGGCCGGGAGCTGTGGTCCGTGCCGTCCGGCGCCCAGTCGAGGGCCGTCACGGGCCGGACTCAGGACGCCATCGTGGTCGGCTCCGCCGTGGTGACGGTCGACGCTTCCAACTCCGGCTTCGAGGCCCGGGACGCGCACAGCGGTACGGTTACCTGGAAGACGCCGTTCCCCGCAGGCGCACAGTGCGCTCCCGTCCCGGTGGGCCCGCAGCTCTTCGCGATGTGCGCGACGGATGCGGAGGTGGATGCCTCAGAGGTGCGCCACCCCACCCTGTACACGGTCGACCGCGCCTCGGGGACACTGGGCAGGCCCATCGCGGTCAACGGCCCCGCCGTGCCGATGGGCGTCGCCAACGGCAGGCTCGTACTCCTTCAGGGGCACATGGAGGGACCGGCGCTGGCCGGCTACGACGGGGTGGCGCGGGTCGACCCGGCCTCGCGGAAGGTCACGTACTCCCGGCTGGCCAAGACATATGCGGGGACGCCCGGCATGGCGGACGGCACCCTCTACGTGAGCACGCAGACCGGTCTCGTCACGGCGCTCGACCCCGCGACCGGCCGGAAGAAGTGGTCCCGGCAGACGGGCGTGGAGGGCGCGTCGGGGCCCGTGACGGGAGCCGACGCGCTGTACTTCAGCTCGGCCACCGGCCGGGTGGTCGCGCTGTCGCCGTACGACGGCAAACCCCTGTGGACAACAGATCCGCAGGCCGATGGTTTGACGGGCGAGCAGGGCGCAAGCCCGCGCGTGACCGTCGTGGGGCGTGCAGTGATCGTGGCCGCGGCCAAGAACACTCTCTTCGCCTTCGACACGCAGAAGCCGCCGAAGTCGGGCTGACCCCGGCGGAACCGGCCGCCGGCCGCCTTCCTTGCCGTGCGGATACCTCAGCGGCTCACTCGGTCGTCTGCGCAGCGAGGTCGCGTCTTGTGCGAGTGCGCCGCGCGGGTCCCAGGCGGGGGGTCCTCGGGGTCGGCACGGGTGCGCCCGTCAACTGCTCGGCACGAGGTGACGTTGTTGCGCGCGTACTGCGACGCTCCGGAGCGCCGTCTTGTGAACGCGGAGGGTGTGGACAGGTCCGAGATCGAAGCGTCGACGCGATAGCTGGACTGGGCTCGACAGTGCGTTGATGCTCTTGATCCGCCCAGGCGGCTACCAGTCATGCCGAGCCCACGAGAGCTGCCACCGGACGATCTGAAGCCCCACTGGCAGGGCTGGAGCCCTGATGGTTCCGAGATACGCCGCTTCAGCGGGGCCTTGGCCGAGAAGCCCCGCTCGGCTGTGAAAGGGACCGGTGGGGGACTGTGCTTCCGTGTGGCTACAGCCGGTGCACGGTAGGTCCGTAGCCTGTCGGGGCATGTGGCCAGCTGCCGATGGCACCCTCCTGCTCGGAGCCAGGACACTGAGGCCACGCATGACTCGGCCGGGTCACTGCACTGGAGGCCCGGTTCATCGCCCCACCCCAATCGAGCACATCGATATTGGCGGACCGGACAGATCCCACCGCGGCGCAACTCACGATGCTGGGCAGATGCGTCGACTGGAGGTTTCCGCCGTGACAGAACACCGTGCCGTGGTGAATCGAACCACTGGGCAGGAGGACGGTGCCCGGCCGGAGAGCCGGGAACGAGAGCGTGCGGCCGCGATGGTCGCAGACATCGAGCGGCTGGTGCGCTGCGAGTCCCCCTCGGACGACCTGGCCGCAGTCGCCCGCAGCGCCGAGCTGGTGGCCCGGATCGGCGCCGGTCACCTCGGGGCCGAGGCGGAGCGGGTAGTCATCGACGGATGCACGCATGTGCGGTGGCGCTTCGGCCGGACCCCGCGCGTGCTGCTCATCGGGCATCACGACACGGTGTGGCCGGTCGGGTCGTTGAAGAGCCATCCGTTCGGGGTTCGCGACGGAGTGCTGCGCGGACCCGGTTGCTTTGACATGAAGGCCGGCCTGGTGATGGCGTTCCACGCCTTGGCGGACCTGATCGGCACGGGGGCACGGACGAGTGTGCCCGGACCCGGGGCCGCGCATCCGCTGGACGGTGTCACCCTCCTCATCACCGGTGACGAGGAGCCGGGTTCGCCCTCGTCCCGGGAGCTCATCGAGGGCGAGGCCCGCTCCTGCGCTGCCGCCCTCGTACTGGAGGCCGCCGGACCGGGTGGGGCCCTGAAGACGGAACGGAAAGGGGTGTCGCGCTACGAGGTGCTGGTTCGAGGACGTGCCGCCCACTCCGGCCTTGAGCCGGAGCGTGGCGTGAACGCGACGATCGAGGCCGCCCACCAGATCCTGGCCGTGGCCGCACTGGGCGATGCGGCACACGGTACGACTGTCACGCCGACCCGCCTGGAGGCGGGCACCACGAGCAACACCGTCCCCGCCTCGGCACGCTTCGACGTCGACGTCCGCATACGGGACGCGGCAGAGCAGCACCGTGTGGACAGAGCGATGCGCGACCTGCGGGCCCGGCTGGCCGGCGCAGCCGTGGAGGTCACAGGCGGTCCGAACCGGCCGCCCTTGCAGGCCACCACATCGAAGGATCTTTTTGCGCGGGCGTGCCGGCTCGCGACGGACCTCGGGCTCGGCCCGCTCACGCAGGTGGCCGTCGGCGGCGCCTCCGACGGAAATCTCGCCGCGGGAGTCGGCACCCCCACTCTCGACGGCCTGGGAGCGGTAGGCGGCGGCGCGCATGCCGACGACGAACATCTGATCGTCGCGGAGCTGCCGCGGCGGACCCGACTGCTCACCGCGTTGGTGGCCGACCTCCTGGCACCCCAGGACGGCTGTCCGCCCGGACGAAGCGGGAGCCCGCATCCTGTGCCCTCGAACCAGCTGCGCGAAGATCGGGGTTGAAACCATGACCTGCGTGACCGATCTCCTGCGCGACCGCACCGAATCCCCGCCCGTCGACGCGGCATACGCCGCGGCTGAGACCGCCGCGCGCGTCGCGGGCATCGACATCCGTTCCCTGGACAGTGTCAGTGAGCTTGCGGCCGTTCGGCGCCTGTACGAGCAGATCTGGCGCACCGGCGAGAACAGTCCGGTGGTGACCGCCGACCTGCTGCGTGCGCTGGCGAAGGCGGGCAGTTACGTCAGCGGTGCCTTCGTGGGGGACGAACTGGTCGGCTCCTGCTTCGGGTTCTTCTCCCCGCCGGCGCGCGCGGCCCTGCACAGCCACATCGCAGGGGTGCTGCCCCACGTGCGGCGGCGCAACGTCGGATTCGCCCTGAAACTGCACCAGCGGGCCTGGACGCTGGCGCGGGGTGTGGGCGAGATCTGCTGGACGTACGACCCCTTGGTGCGCCGCAATGCGTACTTCAACATCGCCAAGCTGGCTGCCGAGCCTGCCGAGTACCTGCCGGACTTCTACGGCCCCATCGACGACGGGGTCAACCGCAGTGACGACAGCGACCGGATTCTGGTGCGGTGGCGTCTGGAGTCTCCGGACGCCGAGTCGGTCTGCGCCGGGCGGCCCAGACCGGCCGACGCGGAAGTCGCCCGGTCGCGCGGAGCGACCGTCGCCCTCGGAGTCTCCGCCACGGGCGCGCCGTCGGTGGGGCACCTCGGCGGCAACGCACGGACCGTACTGGTGGCCGTACCCGAAGACATCGAGGCACTGCGCGAGAGCGACCCGGCGTGCGCCGTGAGCTGGCGCACGGCGGTACGGGACGTGCTGGGCGGACTGCTCGCCGACGGCGCGCGGGTGCGCGGCTTCGACCCGGCGGGCTGGTACGTCGTGGACCGCGGAAGCCCGACGCAGGTCGCCGGCGGCACGCGCCGGCACGGAACACACCACAACGAAGCGCCACAGGAGACAGCGTGAAGGTCACCGGAGTCGAACTGCGCACCATCAAGGCACCCCTCGTATCCCCGTTCCGCACCTCGTTCGGCACCGAGACCGTGCGGGAGGCCCTCCTGGTGCGCGTCGTCACCGACGAGGCCGAGGGCTGGGGAGAGTGCGGCGCGGGCACCGCTCCTCAGTACTCGTCGCAGTACACGCACGCCGCCGCGGACGTCCTCAGCCGCTTCCTGGTTCCGGCGCTCGCCGGGGTGGCCGACCTCGACGCCCACCAGGTCGCCCCGGCTCTGGCCGTGTTCAAGGGGCACCGCATGGCCAAGGCCGCCCTGGAGACGGCGGTGCTGGACGCGGACCTCCGGGCCCGGGGAGTGCCCCTCGCACACGCCCTCGGCGCGGTCCGCGACAGAGTGCCGTGCGGGGTGTCGGTGGGGATCACGGAGTCGATCCCCGCGCTCCTCGACGCCGTCGCCGGATATCTGGACGCCGGCTATCTGCGGATCAAGCTGAAGATCGAACCCGGCTGGGACATCGAGCCGGTGCGCGCCGTCCGCGAACGGTTCGGCGACATCCCGCTGCAGGTGGACGCCAACGCCGCCTATCGCCGCGGCGACGCCCGCCATCTGGCCCGGCTCGACCCGTTCGCCCTCCTGATGCTGGAGCAGCCTCTCGCGGAGGACGACCTCCTCGGCCACGCGGAACTCGCGAAGCGCATCACCACCCCGATCTGCCTCGACGAGTCGATCGTCTCCGCCCGCGCCGCCGCCGACGCGCTCGCGCTCGGCGCCTGCCACGTGGTCAACATCAAGCCGGGCCGCGTCGGCGGCTATCTGGAGGCGCGGCGGATCCACGACGTCTGCGCGGCGCACGGCGTCCCCGTCTGGTGCGGCGGCATGCTCGAGACGGGACTGGGCCGCGCCGCCAACGTGGCGCTTGCCGCACTGCCCGGGTTCGTGCTGCCCGGCGACACCTCGGCCTCCGACCGCTACTACCGGACCGACATCACCGCACCGTTCCACCTCGTGGACGGACATCTCGCCGTGCCGACCGGGCCGGGCCTCGGCGTCACCCCCGTCCCGGAGATTCTGGACGAGGTGACGGACTCGACGACCTGGGTGCCCGTCCCCTGAGGCCCTCACCGCGCCGGCCCGTTCGTCCGTGTGGACGAACGGGCTGGCATCATTACGTCATGCGCGACCAACTCCGATGCCGGTGGGCCGGGCTAGTTTCGGCCCCGTGCTCATTCCCGTGACCAGCCTTCCGCGAGCGAGCCTCGCGCGTGTCCTGGAGGAACTCGGTTCCACCCTGCTCGACGTGGTCTGCGGTGACGTAGAACGCGCCGACGGCATCGGCGGCGTCGTCATCCACGACCCACTCGACGAGCCGGAACTCCCGGACAACGCACTGGTACTGGGCGTAGCCCTGCACGACCTCTCCGACATCGCCCGAGTCGTCACCCGCCTGGGGCAGCGCGGCGCCGCCGCCCTGGTGGTACGCGCGCCCCTCACCGCCGACGAGGCGCTGATCGATGCGGCCGAGGCGTCGGGCGTGGCCGTGCTCTCCTTCGCCCGCGGCGCCTCCTGGACGCACCTGGCGGGGATGCTCCGGACGCTGACGACCGACAGCAACCGGCATGACATGGGTGGTCACACGGCCGACCGGATCGAGTCCGGCGACCTCTTCGCGGTCGCCAACGCGATTGCCGCGCTGCTGGACGCGCCCGTCACCATCGAGGACCGCAACTCGCGCCTGCTGGCCTTCTCCAGCCGGCAGGAGGACATCGACCCCTCGCGGGTCCAGACGATCCTGGGCCGGCAGGTCCCCGAGCACTACACGCGCATCCTTGAGGAACGCGGGGTGTTCCAGGCGATCTACCGCAGCGACCGCCCCGTCTTCGTCGCGTCTCTCCCCGAGTCGGGCGACACGACACAGCCGCCCGAAATGCCGCGCGCGGCGATCGCCGTGCGCGCCGGGGACGAGATCCTCGGCGCGATCTGGGTGGTCGTCGCCGAGCCGCTGAGCGAGGACCGCAGCGAAGCGCTCTACGAGGCGTCCAAGCTGGTCGCGATGCACATGGTGTGGCAGCGCGCGGACGCGGACATGGAAAGGCGGCAGCGCGCGGAGCTGCTGGCCACCGCACTGGAGAGCGGCCCCGGATCACCCGAGGCGATCCGCCGCCTCGGCCTGAAGGACGAGCCCGCCGTCGTTCTCGCACTCACCGTCGTCGACGCGGCGAATGAACACCGGCTGCCCGCCCGTACCGCCACCGAACGCAAACGCCTCGCTGACGCGTTCGCCATGCATCTGGCCGCGGTGCACCCGCGCGCCACCGCGGCGCTGATCGGCGACATCGCGTACGGCATCCTGCCCCTTCTTCCGCAGAACCGGCACGATGCCGAGGAACGGGCGGCCCGCATCGCCACCGAGTTCCTGGCCCGCGTGGGCTCCCGGCTGCGCCCCGTGATCGGCGTAGGGCCGTACGCCGAGGACAGCGCGGCGCTGGCCCGGTCGCGTACCGGAGCCGAACGGGCGTCGCGCGTCCTGCGGTCGGGAACCGCCGGGCAGCCGGTCGCCCGCCTGGACGACGTCCACGTCGAGGCACTGCTGCTGGAGCTCGCCGACCTCGTCCCGCGCGGGGACCTGCCCAGCGGCGTCGTCGCGCGCGTCATCGCCTACGACGAGATCCACGAGACCAACCTGGCCGAGACGCTGCGGAGTTGGCTCGACGCCTTCGGCGATGTCGCCACGGCCGCCGCCTCGATGTTCGTGCACCCCAACACCTTCCGCTACCGGCTTCGGCGCGCGGCGGAGGTCGGCCGGATCGACCTCAATGATCCGCCCGCACGTCTCTCGGCCATGCTGCAGCTGCACCTGATGTCGCTCAGGTCCGCCCCGGACGGCGGATGAGCGGACAGGCCGTCCCGCCCGCTCATCCGGAAGCTTCCTGACGGCCCAGACCGAGTGTCCTGATCAGAAAGGCCAGCCACTCGGCGTCCTGTGCGGTCGCGACCTCGTACGACGTCGCCGCGCCGTGCCCGGCGTTGTCGAAGACGTGCAGGAGGATCGGCGCGTCCCCTTCCTGTGCCGCCTGCAGGCGGGCGGCGAACTTGCGCGCATGCCAGGGAGGACACCGCGGATCGGTCGCCCCGGCCTGAAGATAGATCGCCGGGAAGACGCCGGGCCCGACCAACTGGTAGGGCGAGAGCCGCAGCAGCCGCCGCACTTCCGCAGGATCGTCCGGATCCGCCCACGCCTTGCGGATGACGAAGTCCAGATAGGGATCGCGGGTTCCCCCGATGAGGTCGAGGAGCGGCGCCATCGGCAGCACGGCACACCACAGCTCGGGGCGCGTCGTGAGGGCGACCCCGCACATGAGACCACCGTCGGAGCCACCGGTCAGCGCGAGCCGCTCGGGTGTGGTGCGCCCTGTGGCGATGAGGTGCTCGGCGACGGCGATGAGGTCGCGGTCGCGCACGTGCTTGCGTTCCCGGTGCGCGGCCAGGTACCAGTCGCGGCCGAACTCGCCGCCCCCGCGCAGATGCGCCTGGACGAGCACGCCGCCGGCCGCGACGAAGGCGGCCATCTCGGGCTGGTACTGCGGCAGCAGAGGCACGTTCGCCGCTCCGTACGCGGAGATCAGCGTGGGCGCGGGCTGCGTCGGGTCGCTGCCCGCCGGTCGTACCACGTGGTAAGGGATCTCCACGCCGTCGAGTGCGACGGCCCGCTCGAACGTCACGTCGGCGTCGAGGGTGACCGCCGGGGCCGACAGCGTCTCGGTGTCCGCCTCTCCCGGACGGTGCCGATAGACGCCCCAGGAGCTGGTCGGGGTGGAGAAGGCGAAGACGAAGTCGTCCGGGGGAGAGCCCACGGCCAGGCCGGTCAGGGCGAAGAACGGTGCGGAGAGCGCCCCCTGCCCGGGCAGCGGAACCTCCCCGGTGACGGCGCCGGAGCGGTCGAGGATCCGTACCCGGGCGCAGGTCCGGTCGAACTCACTGAGGTACAGATGGTCACCGACCGGAGACAGGGACCGCAGCACCGTCTCGCCCTCCGGCACCAACTCCGTCCACGAAGCAGGGTCGTTGGGGTCGGCGGCGTCCAGCGGGAGCGCAACCACGCGCCCGCGTGGTGCCGCCACATCGGTCACCGCGATGTAGCGGTCGCCGACGATGTGTCCGGCGACGGTCCCGGCGCAGTCGGTGACGAAGGGGCGCCAGGGGGTGGTGGGCCGGGACAGATCGCGTACGGCGACCGGAACAGGACTGCCCACCCGGTGACTTGCGACGGCCCAGCGGCCGTCGGCCGAGAACTGCACGAGTGTGTACTCCTGGGAGCCCTCGCCGACCGGGATCGGTTCCACCACGGTGCTGCCCGCGCTGTCCCGCGTGGCGAGCCGGTGACGGTACACGGCCTGCCGGAACTCGTGCGGCGCACCGGTCAGGGCGAGGAAGAGGAAGCCGCTGCTGTCGGGCAGCCACGACACGCCACCGGCCCACGCGCTGTGCAGGACCTGCCGCGGCGCGCCGTCCAGTACGCGCCCCGAGTCCACCTCGATGAGCCGGACCGTGTTGTGCTCGCTGCCGTCGGTGCAGACGCCAAGGGCCAGGACGCGACCGTTCGGCGACGGCGCGAGCCACGACAGGAACGCGGGGTTCTGCCCGTCGCCGAACGCGGTCAGGTCGACCACCGGCCGGCCCGCGCCGAACGGCCGGTCGGCGACGACCACGCCGGGCGCCGCCGCACCGGGTGCGTTCACGGCGCGGAACCAGCGGCCCGCCGCGAACCTCGGCAGTGCCGGGCGGGACCCGGCATCGTAGGTCTCAATCAGCTTTCGTACGGCCGCGGGGTCCTGCCCGTCGTAGGCGATCGCCGTGGCGAGTTCGGCCTGTCGGCGCTGCCACCGCCGCACCTCGTCGGTCTCCGGCTCCAGCCACCGGTACGGGTCCGGCACCCGGACGCCCGCAACGTCCTCGAAGGCGTCGACGGTCCGCGCGGGCGGATACGGCGGAGGGCTGCTGTTCACTGTGACTCCGACTCCTCGGTGTCCCGGAGACCGTCGAGGTCTCCGGGACGCATGGACTGATCTGCATCTGCATCTGCATCCGGGGGCGCCTCGAAGCCCGCTCGTGCGGCCGCGACGAACTCGGCACGCAGCCGCTCGAACGCCCCGGGGATCCGGTTCACCTGCCGGAAGTGGAGCAGTGCGTCGTAGGCAGCCGGGAAGTCGTCGACGGGGTCGAGCTCCCCACCGGCGAGCGTCCCCTCGACGCCGTCGAAGAACCCGGCGGGCGCGCGGCGCGGATCGAGGAGGGTCACCTCCGGGCCGAGACGGTCGAGCCGTGATTCGACGGACTCCGGCGTCAGGGTCCGCGCCCCGAGCGTGACGTCGCAGTCGAACGGACGCGACGACCGCTGGGTGAAGGTGACTTCGGGCCCGGAGCCGTACGTCGTCCCGATGACGACGAGGTCCGCTCCCAGCTCGGAGGAGAGCAGACCGCCCAGGGTCGGCCGACGGTGCAGCGGTGTACGGCGGACGTGTGCGTTGTGGGCGCTCACCACGATGCGCCGCTCCCGGCGCAGGATCCACTCCACGCTGCGCGCCATGAAGGCCTCCCGCGGATAGGGACCCTCCGAGGAGGTCCCGTCCTCGTCGGCCTCGGCGACGAAGGCTTCGAGCGAGGCCGCGCACCACAGGGCGATCTCGGCGGCCTCGTCGTCCGGGCCGCTGTGCCGGCGGTAACGGAGTGCGCGCTCGTCCAGTCCGCGAAGGCCGTCGAGCAGCCGGGCACGGTCCGAGGAGGACATCGCCGCGTACCGGACCGCCGCCTGCGACCGGTCGCCCAGATCGCTCAACCGCAGCAACTCCTCGTCGCCCGGACGTGCGGGCAGCCGGTCGAGGCAGGCACGGACCGCCGGGCCGGGGGAGGTGGACGAGCCGGGCAGGTCCATTCCGTAGAAGGCGACCTTCGCCGACCCGCCGGAGTTGCGCCGACGCATCCAGCGCAGTTGCCTCCACATCGGCTCGCACTCGCCGAAGCGGTAGGTGATGCCGTCCCGGGCGACGGTCCCGACCCGTCCCGGCCCGCCGTCGATCCACTCGTCGACGGCCAGCCCCTCGGCGAATCCGGACTCCAGGACCAGCCCGGTGAACCCGCACTCCCGGACCAGGAACCGGAAGAGCAGGTCCCTGAGCCCGTAGAACTCCGTGATGTTGTGCGCGCCCTCGCCGAGCGCCACCACCCGTGCTCCGCCGATCAGTTGACGCAGCGCAGCCATGTCCGCAGACGTGTCGTGGAACGTATCCATGACGGCTCACCACCTTCCCGCGCGCGGCATTCAGTTGTGGAAGTACCAGAGTTCCGGCGTATACAGGAAGCTGAGCAGTGAGCTGAACGACGACGGCGGCCCGGAGAGGCTGTTCTTCCACACGACAAGGGTGTGCGGAGTCGGGAAGTAGAGCACCGGCAGGTCCTGGCCGAGGCGGGTCACCTCGGCCGACAGGGCCTTGGAATCCGCTCCGAACGTCGACGCGTCGATCAGCTTGTCCGCCTCGGCGTCGCGGTACCCGCCGAGATTGAAGCTGCCTCCCGTGTTGAACACGGTGTTGCTGCTCGGGTATCCGGCCGCCAGGTACAGCGGTCCGTAGTCCTGCGCCGCCCACTTGTTCTTGTTGGCGGGCGCGAAGGAGTTGCCGTAGTTGGTGTACAGGTAGTTGAGCGACTTGCTCACGAGCGTGACCTTGATGCCCAGCTTCTTGGCCTCCGATGCGAAGGCGGTGCCCCGGGCGCCGACGTACGCCGGGGTGTTCGCGGAGGCGAGGGAGAAGTCGACCGTCTGCCCGCGCGGGATGCCCGCCCCGCACTCGTCGGCCCCGGTGCCCGGGCGTCGGCAGGTGGTGGCGCCGCCCGGCTCGACCTTCCAGCCGTGGTCGGCGAGCAGGCTCTTGGCGGCGGCCGGGTCGTACGGGTAGGGCGCCTTGTCACCGAACGCGGGCGGATACGGGGATTCGCCGCCCGCGGTGGAGTAGTTGGGGGAGGCGGCACCGTTGTACACGCCCCGGCTTCTGATGTAGCCCTGCTGGTCGATCAGGTGTTGCAGGGCCTGGCGGAAGTACGGCTGCGCGATCACCTTGTCGAAGTGGTGGGTGGTGTTCTCGAAGTTCAGGACCAGTGGGTCGAACCGGGCGGGCGCCGGGGCGCCGTAGACGTGGTAGCCCTTCTTCTTCAGCGCGCCGATCTGCATGATGAAGCTGGAGTCCAGCGTTCCGACGGTCAGGTTGCCGGCCTTGAACTGGTTGAGGACCGCCGGGGCGGAGGTGAACGACTTGAAGTCGACCCGGTCGAGCCGTGAGCCGCCCGGGCCGCTGTAGGACGTGTTGGGGACCAGGGAGAACGAGCCGGTCGTGGGGTCGAAGCTCTTGAGACGGTACGGGCCGTTGACCACCTGCCAGAGCGGGTTGTCGGCGAATGTGGCCTGGGACTCCGACTGCTTGGTGAGGTAGGTGTAGATGGCCTTGGCGTTCTTCGGCTGCGTGTAGTCCAGGTGCGGCCCCGAGGTGCGGGCGATGTTCCACTCCTTGGAGGGCATCACGTACAGCAGGGTCAGCATCGACATCAGGTAGGACGGGTTGTACGCGGTCGTGGACCTGAGGGTGAGCTCGTCCGACGCGGTGGCCTTCGCGGTGATGCCGTCGGGAAACTGTCCTGGGGTGTAGAAGCTCCAGTTGGCCGGGCTCTCCTTGAGCGCGGCCTTCAGCAGGGCCAGGGAGAAGACGACGTCGTCGGCGGTGACCGGCCTGCCGTTGGACCATGAGTAGTGCTTCATCTTGATGCTCACGGTCTTGCGGTCGGTGCTGTAGCGGGGCGCCTCGGCCAGGCTCAGGGCGGCGTCCGCGATCTGGTCGCCCTCGCCACTGGGGCGGTAGAGGGAGCGCCACAGGAGCCCCCGGGCGATGACGGTGCCGTTGGCGGACGCCGGCGGATACGGATAGATGTAGTTGGGGCTGAGCCCGGGAGTCAGCGCGACCGTGGCCGTGCCGCCGTCCTTGGGCTTCCCGGACTCCTTCGGCAGGGTCTTGTAACCGCCCTGCAGATCCTTGGCCAGGTCGCCGCCGGTGCACGCCGTGGCCAGTACGGCGAGCACGGCGGCGAGCACCGCGAAGCGGCGTCCTCGCGCCTTGCCGGGCACATGTGTCATGGATGGCTCCCTGCGAGGTGTGGTGGAAGGGGGTGAAAGGGGCGACGGTTGTGGCGAGCGGCCTCAGCCGGCCCGGTGACCGACCGCGTCGCGGAACGCGTCCGCCAGCAGGTTGAGCCCCAGCACCGTGACGATGACGCAGATGCCGACGGGATACACCAGCCACCAGTAGTCGGCGGAGATGAACGTCGCGCCGTTGGCGAGCTGGCTGCCCCAGTCCGCGGTCGGGTATGTCAGGCCGAAGCCCAGGAAGCCCAGAGCGGCGACGACGAGGATCGCGTCGGCTACCTGGAAGGTGATGACGACGATGATCACGCTGAGCGCGTTCGGAATCAGGTGGGTGAGGATCAGCCGTGGGCGGGAGGCCCCCATCACCCGGGCCGCCAGCACGAACTCCCGTACCCGCAGGGTCAGGACCTCGCCGCGGACGAGCCGGGCGGAGACCAGCCAGGAGAACCCGCCGATGACCAGGCTCAGCGACACGGCGTTCGCATGGAAGCGCACCGAGAGGATCAGGACGAAGAAGAGGAAGGGGACCGACAGCAGGGTGTCGACCACCCGCATCAGGAACCCGTCGACGATCCCGCCGGCGAGTCCGGCGACGGCGCCGTAGACCGTACCGATCGTGGTGGCGAACAGCGCGGCGAGCAGCCCGATCTGCAAGGACACCCTGCCGCCCGCCATGAGGCGGCCGAGCACGTCGAACCCGTTGAGGTCCGTCCCGAGCGGATGCTCGGTGCTGGGCGGCAGAGCCGCGTTCACCAGATCCACGTCGGTCTGGTTGGTCTGGTAGAGCAGGGGGCCGAGGAAACAGAACCCGACGACGAGTAGCAGAAGCAGTCCGCCGGCGAGGCCCAGCGGGTGGTGCCGCAGTGCGCGCAGCACCGGCTTCGGAGTGAACCGCTCGCGCACGTCGGTCGGTTCGACCGGGTCGGCTGCTGACGGCGCCGTGGCGCCCGCCTCCAGGGCCCCCGCTGTGTCCGGGTGTCGTGAGGTCATTTGTTCAACTCGATTCGGCTGTCGGCGGCGGCGACCGCGATGTCGGCGACGAAGTTGCCGGCCACCGTGAGGACGCCGCCGATCAGGGTGTAGGCGAGGAGCACCGGGTAGTCCTCGTGCTGCAGGCTGTTGAGGAACAGCAGGCCGAGGCCGGGGTAGTTGAAGAGCGACTCGACGATCAGGTTGCCTGCCAGGAGGCTGGGGATGAGCGTGCCGACCAGCGTGATCAGCGGCAGACAGGCGTTGCGCAGCAGGTGGCGCGTCAGGACGCTCCGCTCCGGGAGCCCTTTGGCCCGGGCGACCCGGATGTAGTCCTGGCCGAGCTGGTCGAGAGCCGACGAGCGCTGGTACTGGGAGAAGATCGCGACGCTGGTGATAGCGAGCGTGATGACGGGCAGGGCCATGGCGCGGGGATCGGTGAGGACCACCCACGCGGAGTGCGACTGGGACGCCTCGGCAGGGAAGAACGACAGGGACTGGCTGAACACGGCGATCAGGATCAGGCCCAGCAGGAACGACGGAGTCGCGTAGAGCACGTAGGAGGCCGCCGTGGTGGCGCGGTCGACGAGACTGTTGCGGCGGACCGCCTGGAGGATGCCGAGCGGGACGGCGATCAGCAGCGCCAGGACCAGGCCGGCGAGCGACAGCATCGCGCTGCGGCCGGCGTTCTGCTGCAGTACCGCCCCCACGTTCTCGTTGAGCTTGTAGGACCTGCCCAGGTCACCGTGGGCGAGCTGGCCCAGATAGCTGAGGTACTGCACGACGAGCGGCCGGTCGAACCCGTGCTCCCGGTTGAAGTCGGCCACGGCCTGGGGGGATGCGCGCTGTCCCAGGACCACGCGGCCCGGGTCGTCCGAGACCACGTGCAGCAGGAAGAACACCATCGCGGAGATGCCCAGCAGGACGACGAAGGAGATCGCCAGCCGTCGGACCACGTACCAGCTCATGCGTGACCATCTCCTCTCAGGGAGATCCGTGGGGTCCCTGATGTGCAGGGGAGTGGTGAGTGACGGTTCATGGTGCGGAGAGCTCCTCGGGCTGTGCGGCCGGCGAGCGCAGGGGGTGGTGGCAGGCGACCTTGTGCGTGCCGGTGAGGGTCGTGAGGGCGGGCTCCGTCGTCGCGCACACCTCGGTCGCCAGTGGACATCGGGTGCGGAACCTGCAGCCGCTGGGCGGATCGATAGGACTGGGCAGTTCGCCGCGCACGCGCGTGCCCGAGCGGGGGCGCGGCGCGGCGGGGTCCGCCTCGGGAACCGCCGCGAGCAGCCCCGCGGTGTACGGGTGCGCGGTGGACCCGTACACCTCCTCGGTGGTGCCGGTCTCCATCAACTTGCCCAGGTACATGACTCCGACGCGGTCGGCCAGGTACCGCACGACCGCGAGATCGTGGGAGATCACGACACTGCTCAGTTCGCGTTCACGTTGGACGCGGAGCATCAGATTGAGGATCTGGGAACGGATGGAGACGTCCAGCGCGCTGACCGGCTCGTCGGCGACCAGCACCTTCGGGTCCAGGGCCAGCGCGCGGGCCAGCCCCACCCGTTGGCGCTGTCCCCCGGAGAGTTCGTGGGGGTAGCGCTCCAGGACGCCCGACGGCAGCCCCACGTCCCCGAGGAGCTCGCGGGCCCGGGCGGTCCGGGCGGCGCGCGTGCCGATGCCCTGGATCGCGAGGGGCTCGCGCAGGATCGCGCCGATGCGCATGCGGGGGTCGAGAGAGGAGTTCGAGTCCTGGAACATCATCTGCAACTGGGACCGGCGCGGCGCGAGTTCGCGGGCACTCATGCCGGTCACCGACGCGCCGTCGAAGATCACCTCGCCCGACGACGGCCGGTTCAGGGCCACGAGCATGCGGCCCAGCGAGGACTTGCCGCACCCTGACTCCCCGACCAGGCCGAACGTCTCACCGGGCGCCACGTCGAAGCTCACTCCGGAGACCGCCTTGACAGTGCGGCGCCGCCCGAGGAGGCTCCGTCCGCCCACCGGGTACTCAAGCCTGAGATCGACGATCCGCAGCCGCGGCGTCGTCTCGCGTGCGGCAGGGGCCCCGGGGGAGACGGCGGGCCGCGCGACGGCCGATGCCCCTGAGCCGGTGCGGACTGCTGCCGTGGCGACCGGGTGCCAGCACGCGTGGGTGTGCCCGTCCTCCTCCACCGAGAGCGGCGGCCGCTCCTCGTGGCAGCGGTCCGTCGCGGCCGCGCAGCGCGGCGCGAAAGGACAGCCCGCGGGGGAGGCGGCCAGATCCGGCGGTGTGCCGGGAATGCTGAAGAGCTGCTCGCGCCGGTCCTGGGTGAGCGAGGGGATCGAGGACAGCAGCGCATGGGTGTAGCGGTGCCGGGTATGGCTGAAAAGAGCTGGTGTCGGCCCGGTCTCGGCCACGCGCCCGGCGTACATCACGCCCACCCGGTCGGCGTGCCGGGCGATCACTCCCATGTCGTGGGTGATGAGGATCATCGACATGCCCAGCCGGGACCTGAGGTCGTCCAGGAGATCGAGGATCTCCGCCTGGATGGAGACGTCGAGCGCGGTGGTCGGCTCGTCCGCGATGACGACCTGCGGCTCGCACGCCAGGGCCATCGCGATCATCACGCGTTGCCGCATGCCGCCCGAGAGCTGGTGCGGATGGTCGTCCAACCGTTCGAGGGGCTTCGGTATCCCGACCAGGTCGAGCAGCTCCGCGGCACGTGCGTGCGCGGCCTGCTTCGACGCGCCCTGGTGCAACCGCACCGGTTCGGCGACCTGTTCGCCGATGCGGCGGGTGGGGTTCAAGGCCGTCATCGAATCCTGGAACACCATCGCGATGTCGTTGCCGCGCAGTGCCCGGTACCGCTCCGCGGGGAGTCCGACGAGCTCCGTACCGCCGAAGTCGATCGAGCCGCCGGTCACCCGGCCACCGGCCGGCAGCATGCCCATCACGGCCAGGCCGGTCATGGACTTGCCGGATCCGGTCTCCCCGACGATCCCCAGGGTCTCCCCGCGATCGAGCGCCAGACTGACGCCCGAGACCGGGTGGACGATCCGGTCGCCCCGGCGGATCTCGACCGACAGATCGCGGATCGTCAGCACTCGGCTGCCGTCCGCGGGCTCACGTGCGTTCTCAAAACCATCGCTCGCGCGCACGATATGGCTCTCCATCTCCTCGACCATCCGACGATTTTGAGACACGTACTTCAGTCGTCGTTCGTCGGGTTCACTGAACATTCAGGTGTGCGTCGTTCCGATCGCACGAAGGGAATCTCCTGCCGCGCACGGCGCTCAGCCGGCGGACGCGGGCCGGCCCAGTTCGTTCCGCAGCAGGCGCCGTACGTTCTCCCCCAGGACCGCGACGATGTCGCGCTCCGGCCACCCCCGCTGTTGCAGCGCATCGGTGACCAGCGGCAGCCCGGCCGGGCCCTCGAGCCCGGGCAGATAGGCGTCGGCCGGCACTCCCTCGACGAAGGCCCGCTCGCAGCACGGGGGCGTGGTGTCGGCGAGTACTTCCTTGATGAAGTCGGGACCCAGCCCGACGTGCTCGACGCCGGCCACCCCGGCCATGTGCTCGATGTGGTCGATCAGCCGGCCGATCGAGTAGTCGCTCTCGTGCAGGTACGGAGCGAAGAAGTTCACGCACACCACTCCGCCGCCCGCGGCGACGCCCCGGATCTGCTCGTCGTCAAGGTTGCGGTGGTGGTCGAAGAGCGCCCGTGCGCCGGAGTGCGTGGCGATCACCGGCCGCGAGGACAGCTCCAGGACGTGCTCGACCCCGGACGCGCCGAGATGGCTGATGTCGTAGAGCATGCCGAGGCGCTCCATCTCGGCCAGCGCCGCGACCCCGGAGCGGGTCAGCCGGCCGCCCGTCGCGTCCTCTCCGCTGCCGTCGGCCAGGGAGGTGCGACCGAAGTGGGCCAGGGACGCGATCCTGACCCCCAGCCGGAACAGGGTCTCCAGCAGCTCCACGTCCTCGCCCACGCCGGGTGCGCTCTCCAGTGCCAGCACCAGGGCGATCCGGCCCTCGGCCAGCGTCCGGTCGACCTGGGCGCCGTCCGTGCACAGCGTGACGGCATCGGCGTTGCCGGCCGCGAGGCGGTGCGCCGCCTCGATCATGCGCAGCGTGCGGCGAAGCGCGCCCTCCGGCCGGTACGGATCCTCGACGAACACCGGCAGCGCCTGAAGGTTCACCCCGCCGGCCCGCAATTGCGGCAGCCAGCGCTCCCGGAAGAACTCCGCCCAGTGGTCCACGGGCCGGGCGACCACCGCACACAGCAGGTCGTTGTGCAGGTCCGCCACGATCGCACGTCGGTGCAGCTCGTTCATCGCTGTGCCCGCCGCTCGGCCCGGCCGGTGTGCAGATACAGCGCGTGTCCCTGCCCGTCGTCACCGAGGAAGGCGAGCGGCGCGTGGACCCCGCGCTCCGGCTCGACCGGGATCAAGGTGTCACCGCGCCTGCCGACCAGCTCCGTGCGGTACGGCGCCTCGTCCAGTTCGGCGATGGCTCCCCGGGGAGTGCGCTCCAGCCACAGCCGCCCGGCGGTGTCCCGGCTCACCGTGGTCTCGGCGGTGCTGGACGTGTACGTACCGACGTACCGGGACGTCTCCGCGACGGGAGCGCCCAGGTCCGGCACCGGCGAGGCGGGCAGACCGACCCCGGCGAGTTCACCGAGGACCCGGCCCGCGATCTCCGTGTAGACGCGCCGTGACAGGCCGCCGTTGGTGACGATCGCCACCGCGACATCCCGCTCCGGCACCAGGCGCAGGAACGCCGACTGACCGATGGTGTTCCCGTCGTGTCCGATGACCGCGGCGCCCGACAGGTCGAAGAGCTCCCAGCCGAGCCCCCAGGCGGCGCCCTGGTCGATGTCGGGCAGAGTGACCTGCGGCCGTTGCATCGCCCGGACGGTCTCCGGGCCGAGCACGGTCACCCCGTCGGGGCCCCGGCCTCCGGCGAGGTGCATCCGGGCGAAGGCCAGCAGATCGCGCGCGGGCATCGCCAGCATCGATCCGGCCGGTGCGTTCGAGCGTGCCAGGGCCCACACCGGCGTCGGTTCGAGCGGCGCCCCCGGCACCTTCTCGACGTGACCCACCGCCGTGCGGTGGACGATCGCCTCGTAGGGGTCACTCGCGGTGTGACTCATGCCCAGCGGAGTGAACAGGTGCCGCCGGGCGCAGACGTCGAACGGCTCCTCGCGCAGCACCTCGACGATCCGCCCGAGCACGCAGTACCCGGCGTTGTTGTACGAGAACATCGCGCCCGGCTCGAAGAGCTGCGGCACCTCCCGCAGGACGCCCAGGTACTTTTCCAGGCAGTCGTCACCCTTGCCGGTGTCGGTGAAGATGTCTCCCTCGAAACCCGCGACGTGACTCAGCAGATGCCGCGTGGTGATCCCTTGCGCCGCTTCCTCGTCGGCGATCCGGAACTCCGGCAGGACGGCCCGTACGGGAGCGTCCAGATCCAGTCGTCCCTCGTCGGCCAACTGCATGACCAGCGTTGCGGTCATCACCTTGGTGATCGACCCGATCTGGAAGAGAGAGTCCACCGTGGCGTCGACCCCTGTGGCCGTGCTCAGCACACCGGACGCGGATTCGACCCATTCATCACCGGCTTGGACCGCCACGGCTGCCCCGGGCACCTGGCTCTCGACGAGCAGATCCGGCAACCGGCGGCGCAACCAGGCACCGACCTCCTTTAGCTTGTTCAGCTGCTCCGACCCGTCCAGCTTCTGCACGGCATCCCTCCCTGCTCGACTGCGCAGGAGCTTAGGACCTGCGGAAACCGCCCTCTTCGTCCACTCCCACCACATGCGGCCCGGGCATTGGTGCGACTGGCCGAACCGGGCGGCTCGCCGCTTCGACGGGTGGGGGAGCAGGCTCCGAGGAGGGCCTCGGGGGGCAACTTGCACGGTACGGACCTGACCGTTACGGAACGCCCCTACGACGGCCTCGTCGCCGCCGCGGTGGACCGGCCCGGCCGCAACGTCGTCGACTGCCTGAACACCGGCTGCAAGGGGGCTGTCCAGGACGGCTACGACGCCGTGATCACACCGGCCACGTCAAGATCATTTCACCCTGACCAGCAGCTGCGGGACGGCCGAGGTACGCGGGCTCAGCTCGCCGTTGCCGTTCGAACTCCCAGGGCGACCAGCACGGCCCCCGCCAGACGACTCGTCCCGCGTCGGAATCGCGGTGTGTCGGTCGCCGCGCGCGCAGCGGCGACCACGGATGTCCAGAACAGCAGCCACACCAGCACGACGGCCACATGGGCGGTCGCGAGCGTCGCGATCTGTGGCGCGACGGGGCGGCTCGACGTGAGGAACTGCGGTACCAAGGTGAGATGGACCGACGCGGCCTTCGGGTTGAGGACGTTGGACCACAGCCCCTGGCCAAACCCTCCGAGCCGAGCCCATGGCGAGCGCCATCGCCTCCGTGCGGTCGGTTCGACGCCCTGACGTGTCGAACGCCACGTGGTCACGCCCAACCAGATCAGATAGATGCCGCCCAGGAGCTTCACCACCGTCAACGCCTGAGCCGACGACATGACGAGGGCCGACAAGCCGATCGCGGCGAGTGTTGCGTGCAGAGCCCGCACGCGGAGCCAAATGCGGCGCGCACACCGTCGGACCGCGATCCCGCGATCACCTGCTGCGTGACCAGCGTGAAGCTCGTGCCGGGAATCAATGTGAGGGGTGTGACGGCGACCACGAAGCCGAGTACCTGATGCCACTGCACACAACGTGCCTATGCAACGAGCATGCTCCGAGCCACCGGTTCTCCCGTCCTGTTCGAGGCAGGCGAGGCCGGGGTCAGCCACGTCCCACATCGACTCGAAGATCATTCGATCGACTCGCGCTGAAGGTGGGTCGTCGAGCGGACCATGGCCTGGCTGACCGACTTCGGTGGAACCGACCACCACGACGAACGCCACCCCCGCAACCACTCGCCGTTCTCGGACTCGCCGTCATCCTCCGCTGCTGCAAACGACGACTCCGGCAACTCACAACACAGGACACCGGCTGGGGAGGAGCGGGCGCATCAGAGATCCGTAAGTGGCGTATGGAATGCGTCAGTGCTGCTTCTCCTCCGTACGCAGGCCGACGCAAGATCTTTCTCGGCCCCGGAACCGGGGTCGAGTGAACACCCGGGCGCGGTGGAAACCGCTGCCGGGGAAGGGAGTTGGTCATGTCGTATTCCCAGGCCGCAGAGCCGTCGAAGCGTGCGGAGATCTCCAAGCGTGCCGCACTGAGCGTGGCGGCGCTCGCTGTTGCCGGAGGGGCGTTCTTCGTGCCGTCCGTCGGGGACGCCGCCGCGTCCCCGACCTCGGACCAGAGGATCGAGGCCGGGTGCGGGGATTGCTACCCCGACGTCATGTGATCGGCTGACCGACGCGCACACGAGTGCGCGCAAGCGCGTCCAGGACCCGCCGGTGCTCACACCGGCGGGTCCGCCCGGAGAGGGACGGAACAATGGACTGGCTGGAACGCTGCATACCGAACGTGGAGCAGCTCCTGGGTACGTATTGGCGGAAGGAACCAGTGCTTCTGCGGCCGCAGGACCCGCCGTTGGAGGTGCTGACACTCTCGGACGTGGACGCGCTCCTCGACGCGGGGCTGCTGCGCGTTCCGTACGTCGGCCTGTACACCGCACAGGGGAGCATCGCCGACGAGCGTTTCTGTCCGACGCGCGTCATCACCGGCAGCCCTGCCCAGGGGTACGTCGATGCGGCGGCGGTCCGACGACTGATCGATGAGGAACGGGCGACCCTGCAGCTCCGTTACGTCGACCAATGGCATCCCCCCGTGCGTGAACTCACGAGGGATGTTGCCGAGCGGCTCGGCCGGCTCGTCGAGGCGTTCTTCTTCCTGAGTCGTCCCGGCCGCCGGGGTCCGGTGCATCGGGACGACGGGGACCTGCTGGCCATTCAGCTCAGCGGTGCCAAGCACTGGCAGGTGTACGCCGGTCCGGCCGACGGAGACTGGGCGCCGGTCCGCGAGGAGAATCCGGGAGCGCCACTGCTGGACACGGTCCTTGAGACCGGTGAAGTGTTGTACGTGCCGAGAGGCTTCGCGCACACCGCCACGGCCGTGGGCGACTCCTCGTCGGCTCATCTGACCGTGGTGGTGAGGGAGGCCGGTGCGGAGCATCTGCGCACCGCTCTGCTGACGGGGATCGTCGACGGCCTGGCTCTGCCGGGCCGTCCGCTGGACGATGACGCCCTGCTGCGCACCGCGGCCGAACTCCTGGACCATCTCGGCGCGCGGCTAGACGCAGTCACCCCGGACGATGTCATCGGCAGGGCACGGCCGCGTGCGTACAGCAACCGTCAGACCGTCTGATCACGCCGACGGCATGGAACGTGGAGAGGCAACGATGGACCCGCTTGCACGATTTGTGGGCGACGAGCAGGCATTTCATCACACCCTGTGGCGCCGCACACCCGCCGTACTGCACCCCCGCACACCCCCGATGGAGCTGCTGACGGTCGCCGAGCTGGACAGGATCCTGGATGCAGGTCTCCTCACCACCCCTTACGCGACGCTCGTGCACGAGGACGGTCCGGTACCGGAGGAGCGTTACTGTTCCCCCCGAGTCGTCCTGGGCGGGATCGACAACCGCTACGTGGATGCCGGGGCGGTGCGCCGACTGATCGGCGAGGAGGGAGCCACGCTCCTTCTGCGGTACGTCGACCAGTGGCACGCAGGTGTGCGGGAACTGGCCGATGGGCTTGCGGAGTGTTTTCAACGCCAGGTGGAGGCGTTCTTCTTCCTGACCCCGCCGGGGACGCAGGGCCGTGCTGTGCACCGCGACGACGCCGACGTGCTGGCGGTGCAGATGCACGGCTCGAAGCGGTGGCGTGTGTATCCGGGACCGCCCGGCGGGAACTGGCAGCCCGAGCGCGTGGACGGCGACCCGGGGGATCCGCTGCTGGACGTGGTTCTGCGTCAGGGTGAAGTCCTCTACGTACCGAGGGGGTTCGCGCATGTGGCCGAAGCCGCCGGGGGGAGCGCGTCCGCTCACCTCTCGTTCACGGTGTGCGAGGCCGGCTCCGCCCACTTGTACGCCGTTCTTGAGGCACTCCTGCTGGACGGCGACGGACTGCCCGCCCGGCCCAACGATGACGCAGCGCTGACCGGGGCCGCGAACGACCTCATCGCGCATTTTCACCGCACGCTCGCCGGCCTCACACCAGAAGAGTTGGTACATCTGGCCCGGGGCGCGATGCGCCGCGAACAGCACACCACCGCGGGTTCTTTGAGCGCACTGTTGGGCTGACCCGGTGGTGAGGGCGAGGCGGGTGGGGAGGCAGAGGCGTTGGCCTGGACCCGGGTGCGCGGCCGGCTCATCCGACGTGGACACGGGGGCGGCTGGCCCGGTCGGGTTCCGCTTCGCGGAGGACCTCGCGAGTGACGGGGGCGACCTCGCCCTGGCCGAAGAGGAAGAAGCGCAGGAAGTTGGTGAAGGGGTTGCCTTCGGACGGCGACGCCAATGGCCTCCAGGAAGCCCTTGAGGAACACCGCCCCGAGCAGCGCGACCAGCAACAGTGTGATCAGCATCTGCTTGTTGTGCAGCGCATCGTTCAGGTGCGGGTTCTCCACCAGGTGGGTGGCGGCGTCCGCCGCCGACAGCGTGATGGTGATCAAAAAGTCGGTGGCGGCGAAGCCGAGCAGCGTCAGGACGAACAGCTTGCCCTTCCAGAACGAGAGCAGCCGCTCCAGCATCGCGATCGCCCTGACGTGCGGAGAAGCGAACGGTGCAGGCCATCGGGGAGACGGCTGCATCAGCGTACGCACGGAGTGATCCGCAGCCGAGGGCTTCCCGTGCCGAGGGGAAACGTGTCCGCGCCCACCCACTGCGTTCGTCCCCCGAACCGTGCGAACGCCCCAGTGAGGTCACCGTGAACGCGCTGGACCCGGGCCCACGGGCGGCGCGGGCATCTGAACCGGAGTCGCTGACGACGACCCGTACAAGAAGGTCCTCGGCGACAGCGCCTCGCCGGACCGGCTCGCCGCTCCCGATGATGTGGCCGTCATCGCCGATCTCCTAGCCGGCGAAAGATCTTTACCCGGCGTTGGACCCGTGGTCCGCTGGTCGTCCCGGCGTTGCGGGCTCGGCGCTGCCAACAGCCGGACATCTCCGTCACCATCACCGGTGTCCTCACTCACTTGTCCGAGATCCGGCCCTGGATCCCATCGATGCGGCCTGCACGCCACCGCAGCCCGCCGAGGACGCGAAACACCCCAAGGGTGGCGTTGAGCGCTCCGGCCGGTGTCGTCGAGTGGAACGGCTTTGACGGGCGCACCATGGAAGGGCGCGAACACGACATGGGGGTGACCTGGGCAGGAGTCCGCCGGTGGCACGTGGACGGTTGCGGATCTACCTCGGGGCCGCCCCCGGGGTCGGGAAGACGTACGCCATGCTTGCCGAGGGGCAGCGGCTGCGTGCACGGGGCGCGGATGTGGTCGTCGGCTTCGTCGAGCCGCATGGTCGCCGGCCGACCGCGGCCATGGCCGACGGTCTGGAGACGACGGCCCGCCGTACGCTGAGCCACCGCGGTGCGCTCTTCACCGAGATGGATCTCGACGCGGTGCTGGCCCGCCGTCCCCGGGTCGCGCTGGTCGACGAGCTGGCCCACTCCAACGTTCCGGGGGCCCGCAACGCCAAGCGGTGGCAGGACGTGGAGGAACTCCTGGACGCCGGCATCGATGTTGTCACCACGCTCAATGTCCAGCACCTGGAGTCCCTCAACGACGTGGTACGGCAGATCACGGGGGTCACGCAGCGGGAGACCCTGCCCGATGAGGTGGCCCGCCGGGCCGACCAGATCGAACTGGTCGACCTGCCACCGGAGGTGCTCCGCCGCCGCATGGTCCATGGCGACATCTATCCGCCGGACCGCGTCGAGTCCGCCCTCACCCACTACTTCCGGGTCGGCAACCTCACCGCCCTGCGCGAAATCGCTCTGCTGTGGCTGGCCGACCGGGTGGAGGAAGGGCTGCAGCGCTACCGCGCGGAACATGGCATCGTCGCTCCCTGGGAGACCCGGGAGCGCATCCTTGTGTCCCTGAGCGGCGGGTCGGAGGGGGAGACGCTGATCCGCCGTGCCGCGCGGATCAGCGCTCGTACGCCCGGCACCGAGTTGCTGGCCCTCCACGTGGTCCTGGAGGACGGACTCGCCGACGTCGACCCGGCAGTACTGGACGCCCAGCGCACCCTTCTGGAGTCGCTCGGCGGTAGCTACCACCAGACCACGGGCGAGGATGTTGTCGATGCCTTGCTCCAGTTCGCCGAGGCGGAGAACGTCACCCAGATCGTGCTGGGCGCGAGCCGGCACGGTCGCCTCGCCTCCCTCCTGAGAGCAGGGGTAGGAGAGCGGACGATCAAGGGGTCCGGCCCTATTGACGTGCACATCGTCACCCATAGAGAGGCAGCAGGGGCCGCTGTGCTGAGGCTTCCGCATCCGAGCCGTGGCACGGGCCCAAGACGGTACTGGGCTGCGCTGGTCGGCGCCGTGGTACTGCTGCCTGTGCTGACGCTCCTGCTGACCGCGGTGGGTGGCCACCTCGATCTCTCCAGCGACCTGGTGATCTATCTGCTCGCCGTCGTCGTGGTCGCCCTGGTCGGAGGGCTCTACCCCGCGCTGCTCGCCGCCATTGCCGCGGCACTGCTCGCCGACTACTACTTCATCGCACCGGTGCACTCGCTGGCCATCGCGCGCCCTGACGCGATCACCGCGCTCGTGGTGTTCATTGCCACGGCCGCTCTCGTCGGCACGGCAGCGGGAACGGCTGCTCAGCGTACGCACCAGGCCGTACGCGCGACATCCGAGGCGAGGGCGTTGAGCCGCCTGGCCGCCGCCATGATGCGTGGCCAGGATCTGACGGCACTGGTGGAGCAGATCCGGGAGAACTTCGGTCTCAGTGCGATCAGCCTGCTCGAAAGGGATCCGGAAGCATCTCCGGTGCCCCGCTGGTACGTGGTTGCCAGCGCCGGGGAGCGGCCACCGGAAAAGCCCTACGAGGCGGATGTGGAGAGCCCCGTCGACGACAATCTCACGCTGGCCGCGCGCGGCTCAGGACTGAGTACGGGGGACCAACGCGTCCTCGCTGCATGCGCCGCCGAACTGGGGCTGGCACATGTGCGAGGGCGGATCGCAGGGTCTTCCGATGGCACGGACACCTTCGCTGACGCCGAACGTACCCGGGCATCCCTGCTTCTCGCGGCAGGACGCGATCTGCGTGCTCCGCTGCACACGGCCGAAGAAGCGCTCGTGCGCCTGCGGAGTCGGCGCGCCGGCGCGACCGTCCCGGAGGAGGCGCAGTTGTTGGTCGGTGCCCACGCGGCGGTGCACCGGGCGGCGCAGTTGGTCACTGATCTCGACGATGTGAGTCGTTTGCACGCCGGGGCACTCGATCTCTACCTCCGCCCGGTCGACCTCAACGAGATGCTGGGCGCTGCCTTGGACGACCTCGGGCCCGGCGGCCACTCGATCATTCTGCGCCTGCCGGAACAGTTGCCCGACGTGATCGCCGACGCCGCTCTCCTCACCCGCGCTCTGACTGCCCTGGGGGCCGATGCATTGCGTCACAGCCCGTCGGACCGGCCTCCCGTCGTCACCGCCGAGGTCCAGGTCGGCCGCGTGAGGATTCGGGTGGAGGACGGCACGCCCGACCGGGGTCCGGAACCGGGCCCCGAGGCCTCCCGGGCTCCGGGTCCCAGGGCCGGCAGCCTGGCTGTGCGGCTGTCGCGAGACTTGGCCGAGGCCATGGGCGGGGCCCTGGAAACGGCCGCTGATGGCCCGGGTTTCTCGGTGATGCTCACTCTTCCGAGTTCCGCGCCCGGCGGCAGCGCGACATCCGGCCGCAACGAGTGAATCCGCGCACTTCACCGTCATCCCATCGGCGCACAGGGTGGCAGGGCAATCTCGGCGTCCACTGATATAGCGTCATAAATGAATCGATCCCGTTTTCCGGATCAATTCCATACGCCGGTCGGGAGGGCCCAAAAGTCCCGCCCCTCATGACTCTGCGGGGTGCTTCGCGCATGTCGGACATCGCGTACATCGGCCTCACGGTAGTGGTGTTCGCCCTCATCGGCCTGGCCGCCAAGGGGGTCGGACGCCTGTGAACGTGGAGAACATCGTCGGCCTGATCGTTGCCGCGTGCCTTGTGATCTACCTGGTCATCTGCCTGATCTTCCCCGAGAAGTTCTAGGAGAAAGCCCGGATGAACGACACCCTCGCGGGCTGGCTCCAGGTACTTGCCCTGGTGGTCGCGCTAGGTCTCTCATTTCGCCCGCTGGGCGGCTACATGGCCCGCGTCCTGACCACCGATCACCATTGGCGGGCTGAACGCTTGATCTACCGGGCAGGCGGAGTGAACGGCGACGCCGACCAGAAGTGGTCGGTCTACCTGCGGAGCATCCTGGCCTTCTCGGCCGTATCGGTACTGTTCCTGTACGCATTTCTGCGCCTGCAGAACCATCTCCTGCTGTCCCTGGGAATGAAGCCGGTCGCCACGGACCAGTCGTTCAACACCGCGGCATCCTTCGTCACCAATACCAACTGGCAGTCGTATTCCGGTGAGTCGGCGATGGGGCATCTGGTCCAGATGGCGGGCCTCGCGGTGCAGAACTTCGTCTCCGCGGCCGTGGGTATTGCCGTTGTCGCCACGCTGATCCGGGGCTTCAACCGGAAGAAGACCGATCGCATCGGGAATTTCTGGGTGGACCTGACGCGGATTGTGCTTCGCGTCCTGCTGCCGCTGGCTTTCGTCTTCGCGATCGTTCTGGTGGCTGCCGGTACCGTTCAGAATTTCCACGGAATCCACGACATCACCACCATCGCGGGCGGGCACCAGGGCCTGACCGGAGGCCCCGTCGCCTCCCAGGAAACCATCAAGGAGCTGGGCACCAACGGCGGTGGTTTCTACAACGCGAACTCCGCGCACCCCTTCGAGAACCCCAATGCCTTCACCAACCTGATCGAGATCTACCTCATGCTGGTCATCGCGTTCTCGCTCCCGCGGACCTTCGGGACGATGGTCGGCGACAACCGCCAGGGATACGCCATCGTCGCCGTGATGGCATTGATCTGGGGCGCATCGGTCGCCATCGTCACCGCCAACGAGGTGCACAGCGTCAGCAGCACCGCCGGTCACGCGGCCGGCGGAATGATGGAGGGCAAGGAGACGCGCTTCGGGATCTGGGCCTCGGCCCTGTTCGCCGTGTCCACCACCCTCACGTCGTGCGGAGCGGCCAACTCCTCCCACGACTCGTACACGCCGGGCGGCGGCGGAATGACGATCTTCAACATGATGCTGGGGGAAATTGCGCCCGGTGGTACCGGATCCGGGCTCTACGGGATCCTGGTCCTGGCGATCGTCGCCGTCTTCGTCGCCGGACTCATGGTCGGCCGTACGCCCGAGTACCTGGGCAAGAAGCTTCGGGGCCGGGAGATGAAATTCGCCTCGCTCTACATCCTGACCACACCCGCGGTTGCACTGATGGGTGCGGGGCTGGCCATGGCGCTCCCGGGGGAGAGGGCAGCCATGCTCAATTCCGGTCCGCACGGTTTCTCCGAGGTCTTGTACGCCTTCGCGTCGGCTGCGAACAACAACGGCTCGGCGTTCGCGGGGCTGAGCGCGAACACCGTCTGGTACAACACCACACTGGGTGTGGTCATGCTCGTCGGCCGGTTCCTGCCGATGGTGTTCGTCCTGGCGCTCGCCGGCTCGCTCGCAGAGCAACAACCCGTTCCGGTCACCGCAGGCACCCTGCCCACTCACCGGCCGCAGTTCGTCGGGCTGTTGACCGCAGTGATCCTCATCGTTGTCGGTCTGACCTACTTTCCCGCGCTCGCGCTCGGACCCCTTGCGGAAGGCCTGCACTGATGTCCACGACCGCCACTCCCACTCCCGGCCCGCCGGGCGCCGGGCGTCAGCAGCACCGGGTCTCGGGCGGACTGCTCGATCCCAGGCAGCTTCTGACGTCTTTCCCCGACGCCCTGCGCAAGCTGGATCCGCGAGTGATGGTCCACAACCCTGTCATGTTCGTGGTGGAGGTCGGGGCGGTGCTGACCACGCTGTCGGCCATCAGGGCGCCCAGCGTCTTCGCCTGGGTGATCACGGCGTGGCTGTGGCTGACATCCGTCTTTGCCAACCTCGCCGAAGCAGTGGCCGAGGGACGCGGCAAGGCCCAGGCGGAGACTCTCCGCCGGGCCAGGACGACGACGACGGCCCGCCGTCTCACCGGCTGGTGGCCAGGCGCGACCGACGCCGCGGAGCAGGAAGTTTCGGGCGTCGCTCTCCGTCTGGGTGATTACGTCGTCGTCGAGGCCGGGCAGACCATCCCCGGCGACGGAGATGTGGTCGAGGGCATCGCGAGCGTCGACGAATCGGCCATCACGGGCGAGTCGGCGCCGGTGATCCGCGAGTCGGGCGGTGACCGGTCGGCGGTCACGGGCGGTACCAAAGTGCTCTCGGACCGGATCGTCGTGAAGATCACCTCGAAGCCGGGGGAGACCTTCATCGACCGGATGATCGCACTCGTGGAGGGGGCCGCGCGGCAGAAGACGCCGAACGAGATCGCGCTCAACATCCTGCTGGCATCCCTCACGATCATCTTCCTGATCGCGGTGACGACCCTGCAACCCTTCGCCATCTTCGCCGGGGCGGAGCAGACCATCGTCATCCTTGTCTCCCTCGTGGTGGCCCTTATCCCTACGACGATCGGTGCGCTGCTCTCGGCGATCGGCATCGCGGGCATGGACCGGCTCGTGCAGCGCAACGTGCTGGCGATGTCCGGGCGCGCGGTGGAGGCCGCGGGCGACGTCAATACCCTCCTGCTCGACAAGACCGGCACCATCACGCTCGGCAACCGCCAGGCCGCCGAGTTCCTGCCGGTGGACGGGGTGAGCGTCGAGGAACTTGCGGACGCCTCCCAGCTGTCGTCGATCGCCGACGAGACACCCGAGGGCCGCTCGATCGTCGTCCTCGCCAAGCGGCAGTACGCGCTACGCGGCCGTAGTGAAGGCGAACTGGCCCAGGCACGGTTCGTACCCTTCACCGCTCAGAGCCGGATGAGCGGTGTCGACCTCGACGATCCTCAGGGGAACCTGTCGTTGCGCAAGGGAGCGGCGACGGCGGTGATGCGCTGGGTCCGTGACAACGGCGGCCACCCCACGGCGGAGGTCGGCGGCATCGTCGACGGCATCTCCGCGAGTGGCGGCACCCCGCTGGTCGTCGGCGAAGTGACCCGGCACGGCGACGCGCACGGCGCCCGCATCCTCGGCGTCATCCACCTCAAGGACGTTGTCAAGGAGGGCATGCGGGAGCGGTTCGACGAGCTGCGCCGCATGGGCATCAAGACGGTCATGATCACCGGGGACAACCCGCTGACCGCGCGCGCCATCGCCCAGGAGGCAGGGGTGGACGACTTCCTGGCCGAGGCCACGCCCGAGGACAAGATGGCCCTCATCAAGCGCGAGCAGGCGGGCGGCAAGCTCGTCGCGATGACCGGCGACGGCACGAACGACGCGCCGGCGCTCGCCCAGGCGGATGTCGGCGTGGCCATGAACACCGGCACCTCGGCCGCCAAGGAGGCCGGGAACATGGTGGACCTGGACTCCAACCCCACCAAGCTGATCGAGATCGTCGAGATCGGCAAGCAGCTGCTCATCACCCGTGGTGCGCTGACGACGTTCTCGATCGCCAACGACGTCGCGAAGTACTTCGCGATCATCCCGGCAATGTTCGCGATGGTCTACCCGGGCCTGGACAAGCTCAACATCATGCGACTGCACAGCCCGACCTCGGCGATCGCCTCCGCGATCGTCTTCAACGCACTGATCATCATTGCTCTGATCCCGCTGGCGCTGCGCGGCGTGCGCTACCGGCCGTCCTCCGCAGCGACACTGCTCAGCCGCAACATCTGGATGTACGGGCTCGGCGGGCTGGTACTGCCCTTCGTGGGCATCAAGCTGCTCGATCTCTTCATTCGGTTCATCCCCGGCCTGCGCTGACAGACGGCCCGACGAGAGAAGAAGGCGATCCCAGGGTGCGCACCCACCTTCCCCCCGTACTCCAGCACCATCTGACCGCCCTGCGGATACTGCTGGCCTTCACCGTGATCACCGGCATCGCCTATCCGCTGCTCGTCACCGGCATCTCCCAGTCCGGTCTCTCCCACCAGGCCAACGGCTCCCTGCTGACGACGAACGGCACGCCGGTGGCCTCCAGCCTGATCGGCCAGAACTTCTCCCTGCCGAAGAAGAATCCCCGGGACGAGAAGGAGACACTGCGCCCCGACCCCAAGTGGTTCCAGCCCCGCCCGTCCGCCGGCGGCTACGACCCCACGATCTCCGGTGCCTCCAATCTGGGCCCGAACAACACCGACCTGATCAAGACCGTCAAGGACCGCCGCGCAGCCGTCGCCGCCTTCGACGGGGTCCAGCCCGCGTCCGTCCCCGCGGACGCCGTCACCGCCAGCGGCTCAGGACTCGATCCGGCGATCTCTCCGGCGTACGCCTATGAGCAGGTAGACCGCGTCGCGAAGGCCCGACACCTCGCCCCCACCGAGGTCAAGACACTGGTCGCCCGACACGTCCAGGGACGTGTTCTCGGATTTCTGGGTCAGGAACGCGTCAATGTCGTCGAACTCAACCACGATCTGGCCAGGCTGACGTGACCAGAATGTGGGGGTGCCGAGGTGAGGGCGGCCGAGGCGAGGACATACACCGGCGAGGGGGCGTGACGTGGACGTGGGGGCCGTGGCAGTACGTGCGGGGATCACCGCATTCGGCGGCATGCTCGCCGTCCTTGTGGGGCCCACGGCTTGCACCAGGCACGGCGAGTGAGAGAGACCGGCGTGCGTGTCCAGGCGCTGGTCGAGCGACGCCCGGGAGCGGCTCATGAGGATTCGGCCTACGAGCTGTGGCTGGGCGGCAGCAGTGGGCTGATCGGCAGCCGGGACATCGGCTCGGCCGACGGGCCCGTGCCGTCAAGCGTGGGCGCGGCCGACCGCGTCGAGCTCCGCCCCGACCTGGTTGGCCAGGGTCACCGCGACCAGACGCGCGGCGAGTGGGGGCGCCGCTCCGGGCGTGGGCTGAAGCATGAACCGGCCGTGGAAGCGTCCATGGTGGAAGACCCGCAGTTCCAGTTCCTCGCGGGGCAGGCCGTCGCGGTCCGCGTCCCAGCACCGGTCGCCCCAGGCAATGGTGCCGTCCTCCTCCAGACGAGGCGGGCGTCCTACGAGGGTGCCGTATTCGAAGCGGCAGCCACTCAACCTGAGCAGTCCCACGAGCTGCCGACACACATGGTCGATCACGGTGTGCGGGCTGGTGCTGGTCTCGGCCAGCCGGGCGGTGTGGTGGATCTGCGCCAGGTAGTCATCGTCGGTGAGGGCGATCACCTTCAGTTCCCGGGCGCGGGCCGCCAGCCGGGAGACGGCGATGCCGACGACGACGAGCAGCACGGCGGTGACGACGTCGGCGGGCTTGATGACGGTGAACTGTCGGTAGGGGCGGGTGAGGAAGAAGTCGAACCACACCGCTGCGGACAGGGCCGTGAGCGCACCGGCCAGGCGATGTCCCAGGGCGGCCACGGCAACCACTGCGACGACGAGTACCAGGACCGTGTTGGTGTCGGACATGTCGGCCCGGAAGAGCACCAGCACCGCGCACACGGTCGGCGGCAGCGCGAGGGCGGCCCCGACCGCCACCTGGCCCCTGGTGAGGTACAGAAGCATGAGCCCCACCTCCACCTCAGGTGTAACCGGGACGGACGCTCCCGTGTTCGATTCCGTCCGGCTTTGATGGGGCCTTGATGACGCGGGCGCTGGTGGGCACCCCGATCGTCTGGACCAGCCCCCGTCCGTTCGAACTCGATCGGGCTGAGGAAGCCGAGCCGTTCCTGGATGCGCCGCCTGTTGTAGAAGCCGTCGACGTACTCGAAGAGCGCCAGGTTCGCCTCGGCCCGGGTGGCGAAGAGGCGCCCGCGCACACACTTCCCACGGGTACATGCTCGCCACGCACGCCAGCTGCGCATGTCGCCGGACGCGTTCGCCCCACTGCTCGCAAGAAGGACGGAGATCCGCAGATCCACCATCGCCACGCGGGGTGACGCGGGCCCCCGAGCACCGCCGCGTCCCAGTCGGCGTCCGGCAGACGAAGACCGGGCCGCCCGCTCCCTCCCTCTTGATCCACATCGCCTCACGGTGAACGCTCTTCGGGTACGAAGCCGAGAGGGCACAGCAGCATGGCCGAACCGTCCTTGCACGCCTCGACGAGTCATCGCCGACGCGATCAGCGAGCGAGGTGGATCAGGCCTGAGCGCTTCCGGCACAACCCTCCCGCGGCATTTTTTGGTCGCTTGACCTATATTTGGTGTCATGAATGACGAACTCATCTTTGACGCCGACGGACCTGTGCTCCTGGTCGGCGGATACGGCACGGTCGGCACGGAGCTCGCACGGATGGCGGCCCCGTCGTGGCCGCTGGTACTGACGGGACGGACCGTGCGGCGCGGACAGTCACTGGCGGACGAGACGGGCGCGGAACTGCGCACCTGGGACCTTGCGGACCCGGCACCGTTCCGGGCGGCGATCAGCGCGGTCGTCACCGTGGTCAACGATCCGGACGACCGGGTGCTGCGCGCCGCGGTCACCGGCGGCGTGCCGTTCGTGGACGTCACCCGCTGGACCACGCGGTTGCAGCGCGCGGCCACCGTCGCGGCACTGGCGGGCCCGACCGCACCGGTGCTGCTGTCCTCCGCGTGGATGGGCGGTGTGACCAGCCTCGTCGCCGCCTCTCTCGGCGACCGCCTGGGCGGCGCGGACACGGTCGACGTGGCCATTCGCTGGGACCTCGCCGACCGGGCGGGCGCGGACTCGGTGGAGTTCATGGACCGTCTCGGACTGGACTACGAGGTGATGCGGGACGGACAGCGGCACACGGTCATGCCACTGAGCGACGCCCGCCGCGTCCGCATCGGAAAGACGCTCACCCGGGTCGCGAGGATCGACACCCCCGAGCAGTTCACTCTCCCCCTCACCCTCTCGGCGCAGACCGCAACCACCCGGATCGGCTTCAGCTCGCCCGCGTCCACGACGGCCCTGCTGGCCGCCAAGCGGCTCGGGTTCTTCCGCTGGGGTCGCGGCGAACGCTTCACCGGTGCCCGCCGCGGATTGCTGTACGCACCCGGTGAAGGCGGCACGGCCCAGCTCCGCATCGACGTCACCCGTGGGGGCGACACCCTCTCCGCGACCGTAACCGATCCGGCCGGGCAGGCCCATCTGACCGCCCTGGGGGCCCTGATGGGGTTGCGCCGGGTACGCGGCGAGGACGGCGCCCCGGCACCGAGCGGCGTGGTCTTCCCCGAACAGCTCCCGAGTCCGCAGAGCGTGCCGTCGGACCTTGCCGCACAGGGCGTCGACCTGGTTGTGCGCAGGGTTGTGCGCGACGAACATGCAGAGGGCGTGGCGGCATGAGCGACCGGTCCCGGGAGCAGAAGAAGCGCACGGCAACCACGACCAAGGGTGCCCAGCGGCGCGCTCTGATCCTGGACGCTGCCGAGAAGATCCTCTTCGAGTCCGGGTACAGCGAGCTGACCATGCGGGCGGTGGCGGTCACGGCACAAGTGCGCCTGGGGCACGTCCAGTACTACTTCCCCTCCCGCACCGAATTGATCGCCGCGGTCCTGCACCGCACCCTGGACCGCTCGCTCGACAGGCTGGCCCCGTTGTTCACCGACACGGCCGCGCATACTACGCCGGACGCGGAGGGGCTGATTCGCCAACTCCTGGCCGAGCACGATGATCCGCGACTCGTACGGGTCTACGCCGAGTTGTGGGCGCTGGCGGGCCGTGACGAAGCCGTCGCGACGGTCCTACGCACCTTCTACGGCGATTACCAGGACCATGTGGCCGGGTTCCTCCGCGCCCGCAACCCCGCTCTCCCCGACACTGTCTGCCAGGCACGGGCAAGGGTCTTCACCGCGCTGATCGAAGGAGCGGCGCTCTTCCGGTCCGGCATCGCCGCCCACCGCACCGAGGCCGCCGACGCGGAGCTCATCAACACGGCCACCGCCCTGCTCGGCTGACGGAGCCTGTGGAAGAGCGCGGTGGCATCAGCGCGGGATGCCCGCCCGCCTTCCGCCGACTGCGACGATCTCACAGGAGAACAAACGCAGTGGGCGGGTCCTCCATCGGCAGAGCGTCGAGACCGGTCCGGAGTCGCCGGGAAGCCCTGTTGTCTCCGCCGGCCCATCCACTCCACGCCCCTGCCCGTTGCGCTCGACGACTCCGTGCTCGCCGCCTCCGCTCGGCGAATCCGGTGGGAGGTCTCGCCGCCCACACGTTGCCCTTCTACATTGGGTTCCCGGATCAACGACCGCAGGGGGGACATCGGATGGACCCGATCGTGCTGGCGGCAGGGACCGCCCTGGTGAGTGCCATGGCAACGGACGGTTGGCAGCAGGTGAGAGCCGCCACCGTGGCGTTGTGGCGCCGTACGCGCCCGGACCGCGCCGCCCACATCGGAGCCGAGCTGGACGTCCTCCGCGCCCAGGTCCTCGCTGCTCGCGAAGCGGACGACGAAGACACCGAGCAGGCGCTCACCGGGGCCTGGCGGTTGTGCTTTCAGCAGGTGATAGAGGCCGACCCTGCTTTCGCCGCCGAGTTGCGGGCGCTGCTGGACGACCACCTCGGGCCGGTGCTGCCGCAGGACGAGCGGCCTGAGACCGGTCCGGTCGTCATGAAGGCGGAGGCCCATGACAACGCCAAGGTTTTCATGGCCGGGCGGGACCAGCACATCACCGGAGAATGACCGTGGGACTGAATACGCCTGACGGTGAGTCGGAGGCGCGCCCGGTTCAGGTGGAAGTCCATGCAAGTGGCGAGTCCCAGGTGTATGCGGCGGCTCGGGACTCGTACGTCACGTACATGTTCGCGAGGCCCGGTGAGGAGGACGTTCCCGTCCACGGGGTCGGCCGCGCCCTCGGCCGGACGGTGGCGGCGGTGCTCGCTGCTGTCACTGGTGCGGCCCTGATCCGTCTGGCGTACGACCGTGACGGTTGGGTCCGCGGCGCGCTCCTGCTCGCAGGTCTGGCCTGTGCGGCGACGGCGGTCCTGATGCTGCGTTCCGGTGTACGGCGCCGACGACGGGCCCGGCTGCGCAACAGTCCCGCGCTCGCTCGCCGGCTCGGCCGACAGCTGGACGGGGCCACGAAGCAGCTGGCCGAGGAACTGCTCGCGGAGTGGGGACGCGAGGAGAAGCTGCGCGGACTCCATCATCCGAGCCCGTTGCCGGTGCGCTGGGAGAACGAGCCCGAGTTCACGGACCACTGGTCCAGCATCCACGGGGACGACGACTGCGACGAAGCACTGGATCTTTCGGGCCGGCTCGCCGACATCACGGAGGTGTACGCCACGGTATCCTCCGGCCGGCTGCTCGTGCTGGGCGATGCCGGAGCAGGTAAATCCGTGCTGGCCCTGCGCTTCGCCCTCGACCACCTGCGGCGAGCAGAACCCGGTGGCCGAGTGCCCGTCATCCTTCCGCCGGCATCCTGGGATCCGGCCCGTCAGGACCTGGAGTCATGGGCGTCCGGGCGTCTTGTCGTGGACCACCCGGCACTCGCCGCGCGGACCGTTTCCGGGGAGACGGTGGCCACCGAACTCCTGCGCACCCGCCGTCTGTTACCCGTCCTGGACGGCTTCGACGAAATGCGCCCCGAAGCGCAGAGCGAGGCACTGCGCCGCCTCCGAGCCGGCCTGCGCCAGGACGATCCGTTCGTACTCACCAGCCGGGTGAACGAGTTCAGGAAGGCTACCGAGGAAGCCGACCTCGCACTGCCCGCCACAGCTGCCGTACGCCTGCGGTCCCTGGCCCTGGACGAGTTGGCACAGTACCTGCGCCGCAGCGCGCGGAAGCGGGTCCGCGGAGGGACCGTGTCGACCAAGTGGGACCGGGTCATCGCCGACCTGCGGTCCCGCCCGCACGCCACACACAACCGGATCCTGCTAAGCGTACTGTCGACCCCGCTGATGACGGGCCTGGCGCGTACCGCCTACAACGAGACGGACGGCGATCCGGTAGAGCTCCTGGACACCCGCCGGTTCCCCACCCGGGCGTCGATCGAGACCCACCTGCTCGACCAGCTCGTCCAAGCGGTCAGCGACCACCCGGAGCGGACCACCCGAGGGCTCGCGTTTCTCGCCCGGCGGCTGAATGAGCTGGGAACGCAGGACCTGGCGTGGTGGCGGCTCGACCCGAAGGCCGCCCAGATCACCGCGAAGGCGGGCTTGCTTTCCGCGCTGGCGGCCGCCACGGCTGCCGTGTGGTGGCTCTTCGACCGGTCCGACCAGAGAGTCCTGTTGTTCGGAGTCGGGTTGTCCCCGGTCTGGTCCTTGTTCGGGCTGTTGTGTCTGGTGTCGGCCGTCGATCTGATGCATGCCCCGCCGGAGAAGGCGGCCACGCCCCGGTACTTCCGTCGTCCCGACTCCGTGCCCCGCTTCCTGTTCGGTGCGGTGGGAGCGCTGATCCTGGCGCTTGGCTGGGGTGTCTGGCTGATGGAGCTGCCTCTCGCCCCGGTGCTGTTTCTCGGCGGCTTCGTGCTCAGCGCCGTGCTGCATCCTGGCATGAAGACCAGCAACGCCGACAACAGCGCAGAAGAGGTACTGCGCAAGGACCGGCTCGCCACATTGACGTCGCTCGGTCTGGTCAACATTCTGGCGGGCGGCGGTGCGGTCCTCAGGGCGGCCGGGCTCGTGATCTTCCCCGTGGCGGCCCTGGCGACCTGGGAGGCGAACGGAGCTCACGAGTCCGTCGGACACACGGAGTGGGCCGTGACGATCGCCGTCACGACCATCGCTCTGGCCGTTGCCGGGGCGTCGATGTCCGCCTGGGCCGGCTACACCTCCGCCAGGGCCTGGCCGTGGGCGAAAGGACAACTCCCCTGGAATCTCGTCGGCTTCCTCGGCGAGGCACATCGCCTCGGCTTCCTCCGTCAGACCGGTGCCGCCTATCAGTTCCGGCACGCCAGGCTCCAGGAACGGCTGGCGGTACATACTGACGGCCGATCGGTGGCAGCACCCCGGCCATCCGCCGATGGCGAACGGAGTGCGGCACGTCACGTCATCCGCCTCATCGGCAGATTCACGACCGTGCTCGTTCTTGTACTCGGCGCCGGTGCGCTGTGGTTCGGCATCGGGAACGCGCCGGACCAGGTTCTCACCGGTCCTGGCCGCGAGGCGATCCCGTCCGCCTGCGCCCTTCTGACCAAGGAAGACCTCGCAGACGTCGTGCCGGACGCGCGCAGTGTCGCCGACGAAGGAAGTGCCAGCCACCTCGACACCAGCAAGTGCTGGTGGAGCGAGGGCACGCAGAGTGCTTCCGCGCCGAACGCAATGCTCGAGTCGAAGCTGCACCGTTCCCTGTTCGGGATGACTCCCGCGGAGACAGCTCAGAAGTACTTCGACGGCGCGGAGGAGTCGACGGTAGCTCTTCCGGAAGCCGTCGCACGTCCCGCGGGTCTGGGCGACAAGGCCGTCACACTCGTCAAATTCCCGGGTCCCCATCCACTGGTGCAGACCACAGTCCGCGTCGACAACGTCGTGTTCACCGTCAGCTACGACGTCAATGTCGCCCAGGAGGACGACGAGACGTACGGGCGCCTCGCCAGGGTCACGCAGGAGCTGGCGCGCACTGTCGTGGAGAGGCTGGGCCCCTAGGCCCTGCTTCGTCCTTCGGCGGGGAGGGCCCGGCACGCCAGGATGTCGCCGTCGAGTCGTGTGTGGCAGGCGGCCGGTGTCCGCTCCCCGGATACGGGACACGTGGGGTCTCTGCAGCCGTCACCGGCGGTGTGCTGGGGCCAGTCGTGGTGCTGGACTCGGGCTCCTTGCTGGTCGGGGCCCAGCGCACACGGTCGAAGCCCTGCGCTGTTCGCCGGCCGATCCGGGACCACCGCATCCACACGTCAGCGAGCATCGGGTCTCCTTCGTTCCAGGTGCCGGAGGCCGTCCGGTTCCGGCCGGTGCGGTGATCGGAACAACGCCGGTGCCTCGCTGAAGCCGAGGGGGCCGTGATCGCATCCGGGCGCGGAACGTACGATCGCAGGCAGGCGGGCCTGGGAGGGCGCAGTGGGACATTTCGAGGGCTTCGACATGGCCGGGTTCTGGGACGATTCGGCGTACGCGCTGGCGGAGTACGTGGAGGAGGCCCCGCCCACGCGCGACTCGATCGCGGCGGTGGAGGAGGAGCTCGGCGGATACCGTCTGCCCGACTCCTACATTGCGCTGATGACAGCGCACAACGGCGGCGTTCCGAACCGGGACCACTTTCCCATGACCGAGCCGACCTCCTGGGCCGACGACCACATCGTGATCACCGGCATCAGGGGTGTCGGACGGACAAGGCCGCAATCGCTCGGCGGCGAGTACGGCAGTCGGTTCTGGATCGACATGTGGGAGTACCCCGAGATCGGTGTCTACTTCGCCGACACGCCATCGGCAGGCCACGACATGCTCGCTCTCGACTACCGCGCGTGCGGCAGGCACGGCGAACCGACCGTGGTGCACGTCGACCAGGAGGGCGACTTCGCGATCACCCTGGTCGCGGAGAACTTCGAGGCCTTCGTCACGGGTCTGGTCGACGAGTCCGGCTACGACACCTCGGAGCAGGACCGGATCGACGCCCTGGCCACGGTGCGCGACGGCAGCTTCTCCCCGGTGCTGCGGCGTGCATTCCGCGAGGTCGCTGACGTTCTGCCGGACGCGGAGCGGCGCATGCGGATACTCGGAGAGGCCGTCGTGCACGACAAGGGGTTCTTCGCTCTGCACGCCGATGCGCGCTCCACGCTGATGTACGACTACCTGTTCTGGTTGTTCACCAGCTTCAACCAGGTCGGATCCTTCGACCGGTACGTCAGCGCCCCTCCGCAGTACGAGCGCTCCTACGCGCTGCCGGACTACGAACTCATGATTGTCTTCGGTCTCGTGGCCGAACCCTACGACTTCAGCACCGGCGGATACGCCCCCGGCTTCCTCGAAGACTGGTGGAACTCCCGTGTCGCCTCGGGTCTCATCTCCGAGACCGCCGACGGCTATCGGATGACGGATGCCGCGGTTGGCGCATTGCTCGACGAACTCGCCGGCGTGGTGCGCGACCGGTAGCCGCGCTCGCCGGGCGACGGCGTTCCCGGTCCCGAGCAGCACCACCGTGAACGCCGTACCCGCGGCCTGTGGCCTCCAGCAAGGTTGTGAGCAGTCGGCCCTGACCGTCGTCGTCCTGGCCACGACGGCCCGCTCACTTGGAACGATGGACCGTTGGCCACGTAGGCGGTCGCTCTGCCCGGAGTGCCGAAGCCCACGCCGCGGCCGCACTCCGAGAGTCTCCCTGAGCAGATACGGCGGTCGCGAGATCGTTGCGGTGGGACCGTACCGACTCGGGATTCGGGGGCGGCGGCGGTCAGTTCCCTTCGAAGACGGATCGGGTGCTGGTGACGACGGCGCACTTGCCGGCCGCCCAGCGCAGTGCCATCGCGTGGTCCCGGGCGGAGAAGTCGGCCACCGCGTCGGCCACCACGAACGCCTGGATGTCCTGCATCCAGGCGTCGCACGCGGTCATGAGGACGCCGATGTGGGCGTAGACGCCGGTGATGACGATCTGGTCGCGGCCCTGCTCGCGCAGCCTCTCCAGGAGATCGGTGCGGACGAAGCCGCTGTACTTCCACTTGGTGAGCACCGTGTCACCCTCGTCGGGTGCGACGGCATCCGCGATGGCGGCGGCGTGCGGGTCGGCAGGGAGGCCCGGACCCCAGAAGTCCTGTTGCAGACCGCGCTCGTCCGCACTCTGGCCGCCGGGCTGCGCGGTATAGAGCACCGGTACGCCGATACGCGTCGCCTCCCTCTTCAACTCCGCTACATGCGACAGAAGTTCGGGAATCGGCGAAGCCCGGCGGTCGTAGGCCGACAGGAAGTAGTTCTGCAGATCGTGGACGAGGAGCACCGCGCGCGCGGGGTCGACGGTCCACTCGACCCGGTTGGCGGGCAGCTCCTCGGCGGTCGGCATGGGGTACGGGGCAATGGCGGGCAGGGCCATGGTGCTGGGATTCCGTTCGGAGCCGAGGGGAGGCCGGGCAGGGGTGGCAGGCCCGGCAGGGTTCAGGCGTTCGGGGCGGCGGATGCGCTGCGGGCCGCGGCGGTCCGCAGGTCCTTCTTGGAGATCTTCCCGACACCGGTCTGCGGGAACGCGTCCACGAACTCGACCCGGTCCGGCACCTTGTACGCCGCCAGGCCCCGTTCCCGTACGAACCGTTTGATGTCCACCGGCTTCAGCGGACCCGCGGCCGGGCGCAGCATCACGTACGCGCGGATGCGCTCGCCCAGGTACGGGTCGGGCTCGGCCACCACATTGGCGTCGTGCACGGACGGGTGGGCGAGGATGTGGTTCTCCACCTCCTCCGCGGCGATCTTCTCGCCGCCCCGGTTGATCTGGTCCTTGGCGCGTCCCTCGACGACGATGTGCCCGCTCCCGGTGACCCGGACGACGTCGCCCGTGCGGTAGAAGCCGTCCTCGGTGAATGACCGGGCGTTGTGTTCCGGTGCCCGCCAGTAGCCGCGGATCGTGTAGGGCCCCCGGGTCAGCAGGTGCCCCGTTTCGCCCGGTGCGACCTCGCGGTCCTCGTCGTCGACGACCAGAATCTCGTCGTCCGGCGAGATGGGCCGCCCCTGGGTGGTGACGATCACCTCGTCCGGGTCGTCCAGCCGGGTGTAGTTGACCAGTCCCTCGGCCATCCCGAAGACCTGTTGCAGGGTGCAGCCGAGCGCCGGCCCGACCCGCCGCGCCGCCTCCTCGCTGAACTTGGCACCACCCACCAGCAGGACGTCGAGGCTGCCGAGGTCGTGCGCGGCGGCGGTCGCCGTCTGGGTCCACAACAGAGCCAGCGGCGGGACCAGCCCGGTGATGGTGACCCCCTCCCGCTCGATCAGCGGGAAGGCCACCTCGGGGGAGGGCTGTGGGCACAGCACCACGCGTCCGCCGGCGTGGAGCGTGCCGAGCGAGCCGGGGGAGGAGAGCGGGAAGTTGTGGGCCGCGGGCAGCACGCAGAGGTACACGCTGTTCTCGTCGACCCCGCAGATGTCGTTGGATCCGCGCAGCGAGTAGATGTAGTCGTCGTGGGTGCGCGGAATGAGTTTCGGTACGCCGGTGCTGCCGCCGGAGAGCTGGAGGAAGGCCAGGTCGTCCGGGCGCGGAGCGGCGTGGCTCACCGGATCCTCCGCCACGTCGGACAGCGCCTCGAATTCGCCCGGGTCCCCGGCGGCGACGAACACATGCCGCAGTGTGCCCGCTCCGGCGCGGGTCTTCGCCGCCAGCTCACGGTAGTCGTAGCCGCCGTGTTCCGCCGCGATGACGTACGCGACCGCCTCGGTGAACTCGCAGAAGTACGAGATCTCCGTCTCGCGGTGGGCCGGCAGCGCGAAGACGGGCAGCGCGCCGATCCGGAACAGTGCGAAGACGACCTCGAAGAACTCCGCGATATTGGGCAGTTGCACCACCACGCGGTCGCCCCTGGTGATGTTCCGGGCGAGGAAGCCCGCGGCCAGCCGGTCGGCGCGCCGGTCCAGTTCCGCGTAGCTCCACCGGCTTTCCGCGACGGGATCGACCACGGCGATCCGGTCCGGGTGCGCCTCGGCGCGCTCCCGGAGCATGGAGCCGAACGTCTCTCCGCGCCACCAGCCCGCAGCCCGGTACCGTTCGGCGAAATCGGACGGCCAGGTGGGGGCGTCGTCGAGGCTCACAGCTCGGCTCCCAAGGCGCTGAGGAACGTACGGAACTTGGCTGCCGTCTCGGCGGTCTCCGCCTCGGGCTCGGACGCCGCCACGATGCCGGCACCCGCGTAGAGGCGCAGCGTGCGCTGCTCGGCCTCGGCGCAGCGGATCGTGACGACCCACTCGCCGTCACCGAAGGCGTCGCCCCAGCCCACCACCCCGGTGAAGAACCCGCGGTCGAACGGCTCGGTCTCCGTGATGACCTGACGTGCTGTTGCGGTGGGGGTGCCGCACACGGCGGGAGTCGGATGCAGGGCGCAGGCGAGAGCCAGGGCCGAGGTGTCGGGGGAGGCGAGCGTGCCGGTCACCGTGGTGGACAGGTGCCACATGGTGGCGGTGCGGATCAGTGTCGGCCGGGCGGGGACGGTCAGCTCCGTGCAGTGCGGGGCCAGGGCCTGGTGGACGGCATCCACGACGACGGCGTGCTCGTGCAGGTCCTTCACGGAGTCCAGCAGTGCGGCGGCACGGCGGACGTCCTCGGCGAGGTCGGTGCTGCGCGGGGTGGACCCGGCGAGCGGATTGGCGACCACCTGCTGCCCCTGCCGGGAGACCAGCAGTTCCGGGCTGGCGCCGATGAGGGTACGGCCGACCCCGGTCGGCAGCGCGAAGGTATAGCCGACGGGGTCGCGGCGGGCCAGGCGCTGGAGCATCGTGGGCAGGTCGAGAGGGGCGGGGGAGGTGAGCTCAAGGGTGCGGGCGAGCACCACCTTGCTGAACTCTCCGCGCCACATGCGCTCCACGGCCGAGGCTACGCCCGCTCCGTAGACCTCGGGGTCGGGAACCGGGCGCATTCCCCAGTCCGCCGAGCCGGACACACCGACGGGCAGGGCGATCAGTGGGTCGGAGGCGAGCGGCGGCGCGACGCGCAGTGCTGCCGGCACGCTCAGGGCGGCCGGTGCCTCGTGGTCGAACGGGATGGCACCGATGACCACGGGCGATGGCTGTCCGGCTGCGCCGGCCTCGGCCAGGGTGGCTTTCACCCGCTCGTCCAAGGGCCGCTCGTCGTGCGGCACAGGGCGTGCCGCACCGTGTGCCAGCAGGGTGCGGCCGGGGGTGGCGAGGAAGCGGTCCCCCGGTGTGTAGGCGTCCAGCAGCGAGGTGGCCGCGCCTACGGCCGGGTGGGTCGGATCAGCCGGGAGTACGTGCGTGGCGACCTGGGATGCCGTCGACACGGGGGCTCCATTCTCGATGGTTCCGTCAGCGGGTGCGGTGGATGAGGTGCGGTGGATGAGGCGTACGGAAGAAGTGAGGACCGTTCAGCGCAGGGTGGCGCCGCCGTCGACATACAGCTCCTGCAGAGTGATGTGGCGGGCGCGGTCGGAGGCGAGGAAGGCGACAGCCTCGGCGATGTCCTCGGGGGCGGCGATGCGGCCCAGCGGTATGCCGGTGCGGTAGGTCGCCGGGTCCCCGTCGATGACACGCTGCTCGGCGCCGGAGCCGGTCCACAGCGCGCGTTGCATCGCCGTGTCGGTGGAGCCGGGTGCGACGACGTTGCAACGTACGCCGCTGCGGGCGAGTTCGAGGCCCAGACATTTGGTGAACATGGCGGCCGCCGCTTTCGACGCGGCGTAGGCGGCCATGCCGGTGCGAGGAATACCGGCGGCGTTGGAACCGACGGTGATGACGCAGCCGTTGCCCCGGCCGGCCATCAGCGGTGCGAGGGTCTGCGAGACATGGAAGACACCGCTGGTGTTCACCGCGAAGGTGTCCGACCAGTCCTGCGCGGAGAGTTCGGTGGCGGGGCCGGTGCGAAGGATGCCCGCGACGTTCACGAGTACGTCGACGGGCCCGAGTTCGCGCTCGGCACGCGCCACGGTGCGCTCCACCGAGGGCCGGTCGGTGACGTCCATGACGTACGGCTCCAGACGACCTGCCGAGCAGTCGCTGCCCGGGTTCTTCTCCTGTCGCCGATTCCACTCCGTGGCCAGGGCGTCGATGCCGTCCCGCGCGCGGTCGGTGGCGGCCACCCGGGCGCCGAGGGTGGCGAACAGCTCGGCGACAGCCGCCCCGATGCCTTGTGCGGCACCGGTCACCAGGACAGTGCGGCCGTCGAACTCGCCGCTTCTGCCCGGTATGTGCTCAGGCATGAGCAACCTCCTGTGGGAAAGTTAGGCAAGGGTAACCTAACTTATGCCCGCCGGAGGAGGCGCCCTGGTGGAACCGTGCAGCGGCGGACAGCTGGTCGTGCGGGCGGAGTTGGGGCGGGGGTGTCGCGCGGCGCCGGCTCCGCGTTCATGTGTTCAGCGTCAATAAGTTAGGTTAGCCTTGCCTGGGTTCGAGTGAGCCGCTGGCGTCCCGGCGCGGCCGCCGTTTCCTCCCGTTCTCCCACGCACGCCATGACCGGGCGTACGTCACCCCTTGTCGTGGCGTCGTGACCACCACCGCCGACGCGTCGACCGCGCTGTCGGCGCCCATCCCCGCAGGAGCATCCCGATGCATCAGACCTTGTCGCCCGAACGCGTCCGAGCAGACGTCGCGGAACTGCTCGACTGCGACCCCGCCGAGATCGCGCCCGACGAGAACCTGGTCGACCTGGGACTGGACTCGGTGCGGATCATGGCCCTGGTCGGGCGCTGGCGTGCCGCCGGGGCGGTCACGCTGGAGTTTCCCGACCTGGCCGAGCAGCCCGAACTGGCGCACTGGACGGCGCTGCTGACGGGGGATGCCGCATGAGCCGGGTCGACCACCGGCACCGGCACCTGGACCGGATCGCGGAGGTCCGGGCGGGTCTCCACGCCGAGAAGGTGGGCTACCCGATCGGTATCCGGGCGACCGAAGTCGTACGCGTGGTCGCGGTCGGCGCCGGCCTGCTGCGGGTGACCCTGGGCGGGGCGGGCACCGAGGGGTTCGAGGCCCACTCGCCGGATGAACACGTGAAACTGATCTTCCCGGATCCGGACGGCACACTGCGGCTGCCCGAGCCGAACGGGGCGATGCTGCGCTGGCCGCGGCCGGCGCTCATCTCGCGGGAGTACACCGTGCGCCGTTACGACCCGGTCGCGGGCGAGATCGACATCGACATCGCCGAGCACGAGGGTGGCCTCGCGTCGGACTGGGCGCGTGCGGTCCGGCCCGGCGACATCATGCATGTCGCGGGGCCGCCCGGTGGGCTGATCGTCCCGCACACCTACGACCGGTACCTGCTCGCGGGCGACATCACGGCCCTGCCCGCGATCGCGCGCCGGCTGGAGGAACTGCCCAGGACCGCGAAGGGCTGGGCGTTCGTCGAAGTCGTCGACGCCGCACAGGAGATCGAGCTGTCCGCGCCCGACGGCGTCGAAGTGCGCTGGCTGCACCGCGGCGATCTGCCGGCGGGAACCGGCGACGCGCTGGCACGGGCCGTTTCCGCCGTGACCGTGCCCGAGGGGGAACGGGTGTACGTGTGGGTCGCGGGTGAGGCGGGGCAGATCAAGCCGCTGCGCCGCTGGGCCCGCGACGAGCTTCGGCTGGACAGCGCCGATCACGACATCACCGGCTACTGGAAGCGCGGCGTCGCCGACTTCGACGAGGACGACCACTGACCAGCCGGTCGGACAGGGGCAGGCGTGACGCCGCTTCCTGGTCGTTCTGCCAAAAGGCCATCGAGCAAGACAAGTCCTACGCAACTAGCAAGGAGCACTACATGTCCATACGCAGATCGTCCGGCCTGGTCGGCGCCGTGTCGCTGGCCCTCGTCCTGGTCGGGTGCGGGTCGTCGTCGGAGGGCGGGTCGGATGCCTCGGACAAGGGGAAGACCCGGGTGTTCGCCGCGGACAACGGCAAGATCACCATCCCCGCCGACCCGAAGCGTGTGGTGGCCACCGGCTATGCCGTGCCCGTCATGATCGAGGCCGACGCGCCACTGGTCGGAATCTCGTCGTGGAAGCGCGGTGAGCCGATGATGACCAAGGAAGACCTGGCCACGTACAAGAAGCTCACCAAGGTGGCGGGCGAGCAGGCCGCCGAGACCAACTACGAGGCCGTCGCCGAGGCCGATCCCGACCTGATCGTCATCGGTGTACCCGCCCCGGTGCTCGGCGACATCGACATCAAGCGGCTGGAGTCCATCGCCCCGGTAGTGGCCATCGGCCCGACCGTGCCCTCCGCGTGGCGCGAGCTGTCCCACAAGCAGGCCGACGCCGCGGGCGCACTCGAGCAGTTCGACGTCGCGAAGAACACGTACGAGGCCAAGGCCGCAGAACTGTCCAAGAAGTACAAGGACGTGCTGCCTCGACTCAAGCTGGGGCATGTCGGCGCGTACGGCGAGGTCGCCAAGGGCACCTTCCAGCGCGAGTTCAACGGTTCGTGGGGCACCAACATCGCCGAGGACCTCGGTGCGAAGTACTACGGCAAGGTCAAGGAGCCCGGCCCCGGCTCGCGCGCGGTCAGCGAGTACCCGTCCATCGAGGAGCTCCCGGCCGCGTTCGGTGAGGCCGACGTCATGACCTACTCGGTCAACGCCGACGGCAGCATCCCCAAGTCCGTCCAGTACGTCCTGGACTCGAAGCTCTGGAAGAACCTGCCCGCCGTCAAGGCCGGGAAGGCCTTCCCGTTCCGCTACACCGAGGCCGCGACCTACGGCGAGGCCGTTCAGACCCTGGACGCGATCGACAAGTCGCTCGCTCCGCTGCTGAACCGGTGACCGTTGCGGGCCGCGCGTCCCGGACGGCGGGAACCGGGCGGGCCGGGCCACAGATCGGCCTGCTCGTCGGCGGACTGCTGCTGCTGGCGGTGATCGCCGTGCTCAGCATGGGCGTCGGGGCCCGCCGCGTTCCGCCCGCCGAGGTCGTGCGGGCATTGTTCGACCACCAGGGCACCGACGACCAGGTGATCGTGCGCGACATCCGGGCGCCGCGCGCACTGCTGGCCATCGCGGTGGGCGCCGCGCTCGCGGTGGCCGGCGCGCTGATCCAGACGCTGGCCCGCAACCCGCTGGCCGAGCCCGGCATCCTCGGGGTCACCGCGGGCGCCGGGTTCGCCGTCACCGTCGGCTCCGCGCTCGGGCTGGCCGCCGGGCAGGCGGGCGAACTGGGCTTCGCGATCGCCGGATCCGTGCTCGCGGCGCTGCTGGTCGCCGCGGTCGGGCAGCGCTCACCGCTGCGTCTGGTACTCACCGGCGTGGCCCTGACCGCGGTGCTGGGCGGCGTCGCGCTGGGGATGCGGCTGATGCTCCCGGACATCTTCGACGCCTACCGGTTCTGGTCGGTCGGGTCGCTCGCGGCCCGCGAACAGGCACCGCTGGCGCTGCCGTTGACCGCGATCGCCGTGTCCTTGCTCGGCGCGCTGCTGCTGAGCCGGGCGCTCAACGCCCTGACGCTGGGCGAGAGCGTGGCGCAGACACTGGGTGCGGGCGTGGGCCGGGTACGGGCCGCCGCCCTGGTGCTGATCACCGTGCTCAGCGGGGCGGCGACGGCGGTGGCCGGGCCGATCCTGTTCGTCGGGCTGATCGTGCCGCACCTGGTACGCAAGCCGGCGGCGGGCTCGGTGCCATGGCTGATCCTCTACACGATGGTGCTGGGCCCGATCCTGCTGCTGGTCGCCGACATCGGGTCGCGGGTACTGCTGCCCACCGGCGAGGTGCCGGTGGCCGTCGTGACCGCGTTCCTCGGCGGCCCCATGCTGATCTGGGCCGTTCGCCGCTACGGAGCGGGATCGCTGTGACCGTACTCGGATGGAGAGTCGAACGCCGCACGATGCTGCTCGTGGCGGTGCTGGTGACCCTGATGCTGGGCCTGGCCCTGCTCGGGCTGTGCTACGGCGCGTCGTGGTCCTCCCCCGGCAGGGTGTTCGCCGTACTGACCGGGGCGGAGCACTCCGTGGTGATCCGGGACTGGCGGTTGCCGCGGGTGCTGGCCGGGCTGGTCTTCGGCGCCGCGCTCGGCGTGGCGGGGGCGATCTTCCAGAACCTCACCCGCAACCCGATGGGCAGCCCGGACGTCATCGGCCTCGACGCGGGCGCCTACACCGGCGCCCTGGTCGCCATCACCGTGCTGTCGGGCACGTCCGCCCAACTGGCCGTCGGTTCGGTGCTCGGCGGGCTGGTCGTCGCGGCAGCGATCTACCTGCTGTCGTTCGAACGGGGCTTCTCCGGGATGCGGTTGGTGGTCATCGGAATCGCGTTCAACACGATGGTGACCGCGATCAACTCGTGGATCGTGCTGCGCGCCGAGCTGGAGGTGGCGATCGCCGCCGTCGGCTGGAGCGCGGGCTCGCTCAACGGCGTGGGCTGGGCCGACCTGGGGATTCCGTTCTCGGTGATCGCCGTGCTGCTGATCCTGATGACCACCCGGGCGCACGCCATGCACCAGGCCTCGCTCGACGACGCGATCGCGGTGACCACCGGGGTCGGGCTCGACCGGCTGCGGCTGCTGATGGTGCTGGTCGGCGTCGGTTGTACGGCCACCGTGACCGCCGTGGCCGGCCCGATCGCGTTCATCGCCCTGGCCGCCCCGCAGATCGGCCGCAGGCTCGCGGGCGCGGCCGGAGTACCACTGCTCCCGGCCGCGCTGACCGGAGCGGTGCTGCTCCAGGGCGCCGACCTGATCGCCCAGATGCTGCTGGCGCCCGTCGCGCTGCCCGTCGGCGTGGTGAGTACCGCGATCGGCGGTTGCTATCTGATCTGGCTGCTGACCAAGGAGGTGAGGCGCGCGTGACCGCACGCCTGACGGCGCGGGAGATCACCCTGCGCTACGGAGACCGGATCGTGGCCACACGTCTGAGCCTCGACGTCCCCGACGGTGCGTTCACCGCCGTCGTGGGTCCCAACGGCTGTGGCAAGTCGACCCTGTTGAGCGCGCTGGTCCGGCTGCTGCGCCCGGACTCCGGGCACGTGGAACTCGACGGCCGCGAGGTCGGCGGCTACGCGACCAAGGCACTGGCCAAGAAGCTCGGCTTCCTGCCGCAGGACCCGCTGGCACCCGACGACATCAAGGTCCGGCAGCTGGTGGGCCGGGGACGGTTCCCGCACCAGTCGATGCTGGCGCTGTGGTCGAGGGACGACGAGACGGCCGTCGACGCGGCGATGGCCGCCGCCGGTGTCGAGGACCTGGCCGACCGGCCGGTGCAGGAGCTGTCCGGCGGACAGCGGCAGCGGGTGTGGATGGCCATGGTGCTCGCCCAGCAGACGCCCTACCTGCTGCTCGACGAACCGACGTCGTTCCTCGACATCACTCACCAGTACCAGCTGCTCGGCCTGCTGGCCAGGCTGCGCAACGAGGGCCGCACGGTGGTCGCGGTCCTGCACGACATCAATCAGGCATGCCGGTTCGCCGACCACCTGGTCGCCATGAAGGACGGCCGGGTGGTCGCCGAGGGCGACCCCGGGGACATCGTGGACGCCGCACTGATCAAGGACGTGTTCGACCTGCCGAGCGTCATCGTCCCCGACCCGGTGACCGGCACACCGATGGTCGTTCCCACACTTCAAGGAGAGTAAGTTGAGCCCCGCAAGCGTGCCCTCGGACGGCCTCCTCGCACTGACCGGCGCCCAGTTGGGCATCTGGAACGCGCAGCGCCTCGAACCCGACTCGCCGTACTACGTGGTCGGCGACGTGGTGGAGATATCCGGCGGCGAACCGATCGACACGCACGCGCTGGCCGAGGCGGTCCGGGCGACCACCGAGGAGGCCGAGACCCTCCGGCTACGGGTGTACGACACCCCGGACGGGCCGCGCCAGGCGGTGAGCGGGGAGCCGGTCGAGCCGCCCGAGGTGGTCGACCTCAGCGGCGCGGCCGATCCCGTGGCCGCGGCCCAGGCGTTCGTCGACGCCGAGCGGGGGCGGACCGCCGAGGCATGCCGGGGGATGGTGGACCGGCCGTTGTACGCACGCACCGTCATCAAGCTGTCCGACCGCGAGGTCTGGTACACCCAGCTCGGCCACCACCTGGTCTTCGACGGCTACACCGCCGCGATGCTCGCCCGCCGCACCGCCGCCCGCTACACCGCCCTGGTACGCGGGACCGAGGTGCCGCGCTCGACCTTCGGCCGGTTCGCCGACCTCGTCGCCGCCGACCGGGCCTACCGGGACGGCGACCGGTTCGCCGAGGACCGCGCGTACTGGGTCGAGCGGTTCACCCCGCTGCCCGGCCTCGGCGACCTCGGCGATCCCGGCACCGCCGCCGGTTCGCCCGGCCACACCCTGACCGCCCGTGCCCTCGTCACGCCCGACGAGACGGCCCGGCTCCGCGCGTTCGCCGACCGGGAGGGCGTCACCTGGGGCGAGGCGCTGATCGCCGGCTACGCCGCCTTCCTGCACCGCATGCTGGGCCGCACCGACGTGGTGTTCGCGCTGCCGCTGATGTGCCGGGCAGGCTCGACCGAGCTGCGCACACCCGCCATGGCGGTCAATGTGCTGCCGTTGCGGGTGACCGTGCGCGGCGGGGACGGGCTCGGGGAGCTGAGCCGGCGGGTTGCCTCCGCCATGCGGGAGATGCGTGAACACCAGCGGTACCGGGGCGAGGACCTGCCGCGGGACCTCGGAGTGCCCGGCGCGGGCGCGCTGCTCCACGGGCGCGGGATCAACCTCAAGGCGTTCGACCTGACGATCGACTTCGCCGGGGCCGGCGGGGTGATGCGCAACGTCGCGGGCGGTCCGCCGGAGGACATGGGCCTGAGCGTCCTGCCGACCCGTGACGACGGGCTGCTGCTCGGCTTCGAGGTCGACGCCCGGTCCAAGGACCAGGCCGCGGTCGACAGCCTGCTCTCGGGGCTGCGCACATTGCTGTCCGGGCTGACCGACGGCCTGCCCGTCGGGCGCATCGCCCTGACCGGCGACGTGGACGGGCTGCCGGCCGACTGGTGCCCGCCCGCGCTGCCCGGCACGCCGGTGGACGTGCCGACCGCGTTCGACACGATGGTCGCCGCCGGTCCCCGGCGTACGGCCCTGGTGAGCGGTGACGACCGGCTGTCCGCGGCGGACCTGGCGGGCCGGGTGCACCGGCTGGCCCGCGCACTGCGGGCCCGCGGGATCGGGGCCGACGACGTCGTGGCGCTCGCGCTGCCGCGCTCGGCCGACTCGGTGGTCGCCCTGCTGGCGGTGCTGGACGCCGGCGCCGCGTTCCTGCCCCTGGACGCCGCGTATCCGCCCGAGCGGCTGCGCGAGCTGATCGACGACACCCGGCCCGCGCTGGTACTGACCGCCGGCGCGGTCGACGGGCTGCCGTGGAGCACCCTGCTCGGCGAGGCCGCCGGGCTGTCCGACGCACCCCTGACGGCCCATGAGCTCTCCGCGCCCCGGCACCCCGAGCACCTCGCCTACGTCATCCACACCTCCGGGTCGACCGGACGCCCCAAGGGCGTGCTCGGCCGGGTCGGCGGCCTGGCCGCGCTGCTGCACCACCAGCGGTCGACGGTCGTAGCCGAGGCCGAGCGGGCCGCGGGCGGACGGCTGCGCGCCGCCCACACCTACTCGTTCGCCTTCGACTCCGCCTTCGACCACCTGGTGTGGCTGCTGTGCGGGCACGAACTGCACGTCTACGACACCGGGACCGCCCGCGACGCCGACGCCCTGCTCGCCGCGTACGCCCGCGACGGCATCGACATCGTGGACACCACCCCGTCGATGGCCTCGCCACTGGTCGACGCCGGACTGCTGGACCTGCGGCCGACGCTGCTGGTCCTCGGCGGAGAGGCCACCCCGCCCGCGCTGTGGCGGCGGGTCGCCGAGTCCGGGGTCACCGCGCGCAACATGTACGGGCCGACCGAGGCGACCGTGGACAGCACCACCGCGCGCATCGACGGCGACGAGCCGACGATCGGCCACCCGCTCGCCGGCACCCGCATCCGTGTGCTGGACAGCGCGCTTCAGCCGGTGCCGCACGGCACGGTGGGCGAGCTGTACCTGGCCGGACCGCACCTGGCCCGCGGCTACCTCGGCAGGCCCGGGGCGACCGCCGAGCGCTTCGTCGCCGACCCGTTCGGTGCGCCGGGTGAGCGGATGTACCGTACCGGCGACCTGGCCCGCTGGGTGCCCGGCCGGGGCCTGGAGTACCGGGGCCGGGGCGACGGACAGATCAAGATCCGCGGCCACCGGGTGGAGACCGGCGAGGTCGAGGCGGCGCTCGCCGGGGTGCCCGGGGTCACCGCGGCGGCCGCCGCGGTGCGGTCGTCCCGGCTGGTCGGTTATGTCGTGTCCACCTCGGTCACCGGGGACGAGGCGCGTGCCCACCTGGCCGAGCGGCTGCCCGAACACATGGTGCCCTCGGCGGTGGTGGTGCTGCCCCGGCTGCCGGTCACGCCCAACGGCAAGCTCGATCACGCCGCCCTGCCCGCGCCCGCCCTGCCCGGCGGCGGGGGCCGGGAGCCGAGCACCGAGCGGGAGCGGCTGCTGTGCGCAGTCCTTGCCGAGGCGCTCGATGTCGAACGGGTCGGCGTGGACGACGACTTCTACGCCCTCGGCGGGGACAGCATCACCGCGATCACCGTCAGCAGCAGACTGCGGGCGGCGGGCCTCGGACTGCGGCCACGGGACCTGCTGGCACGCCGCAGCTTCGCCGCTCTGGCAGCCTCCGCCGACCTGTTGGAGGAAGCTCCCGGGCCGGTGGACGACCCGATCGGGCCCGTGCCCGCTCCGCCGATCGCGCGCGGTCTGCTCGACCCGCATCCGAACGTGGACGTCGTCGCCGGATACGCGCAGTGGACCGCCCTGCGGGTCGACGAACTCGACCACGACGACCTGGTCACGGGCGTGCAGGCCGTGCTCGATCACCACGACGCACTGCGGCTGCGGGCAGGCGACGGCCTGGAGACACTGCCCCGCGGCATGGTGCGGGCCGTCGTGGACGAGGTCCACGGCGAGGACGTGACCACCCTGGCCCGGCGGCTGGCCGGAGAACTCGACCCGCGGTCGGGCGACCTGTTGCGGGCAGCCCTGCTCCGTACCGGCGACGGCACGTCGGACCGGCTGGTCGTCGTCGTGCACCACCTCGCCATGGACGGTGTGTCCTGGCGCATCCTGCTGCCCGACCTGCACACGGCCTGCACGGGCGGCACCCTCGATCCGGTCGGGGCATCCTGGCGGCGGCACGCCATGCTCCTCGCCGGCCAGGGGGAATCCGGTGCGCGGCGCGGCGAACTCGATCACTGGCGGACCGCGCTGGGCTCCGCGTCCCGGCTGGGCGCCCGGCCGCTGGACCGGACGCGGGACACGGTGTCGACCGCTCACCGTTCGGTCACCGTGGCCTCGGCCGAGGCCACCGAGGCGCTGCTGACCACCCTGCCCGCGGCGTACCGCGCCGGTGTCGACGAGGTGCTGCTGGCCGCGCTCGTGCTCGCCCTGCGGGGCTGGGGCCTGCGCGGCGACGCGCTGACCGTTTCGATGGAGGGCCACGGCCGCGAACACCTCGACCTGTCCCGCACCATCGGCTGGTTCACCAGCGAGTACCCGGTGCGTGTGCCCGCTTCCGACGACGTGGGGCAGGCCCTCCGCGCCGCCAAGGAGGCCCGGCGCGGAGTCCCCGACGGCGGTGTCGGCTACGGCGTCCTGCGTCACCTCGACCCGGAGGCCGGCAGCGAGCTCGCGGCCACCCCGCCACCGGACGTGCTGCTCAACTACCTGGGCAGGTTCACCCCGTTGACCGGAACCGGATGGCACCTGCCGGAGCACGACGCCTTCTCGGTGACCGAGCCCGACGCCAAGGCCCTGGAACAGGTGCTGGCCCTCAACTGCTTCGTCCACGAGGGTGACGAGCCACGGCTCGCCGTCGAGTGGACCGCCGCGACCGGGGTGCTCGGCACCGACGCCGTGGGGGCCCTCCAGCAGGCCTGGGCCGCGGCTCTGGACGCGTTGGCCGCGCACGCGCTCCACACCCCGGGCGGGCTCACCCCGTCGGACCTGCCGCTGGTCGACCTCGACCAGGCCGCCATCGACGCCCTCGAACGCACCGGCCGCATCGCCGACGTACTGCCCGCCACACCCCTGCAGGTCGGGCTGTCCTTCCACACCCTGGTCCGCGACGACCACGACACCGACGTCTACGTCGTCCAGGCCGTGACGACCCTGGCCGGTGAGCTGGAGCCGGACCGGATGGCCGAGGCCGCACGCGAACTGCTGCGCCGCCACCCCGCTCTGCGCGTGTACCTCGGCACGGCCGGGGACGACGTGGTGCAGGTGATCCCCACCGACGTCGCCCTGGACTGGCGGGAGGACGACCGGTTCCCCGAAGCGGCCCGCGCCGATCTGGAGCGCCCCTTCGACCCGGCCCGGCCGCCGCTGATCCGCTTCCTGCTGTCCCGTGTCGGGGCCGCCGAGCACAAGCTGGTGATCACCAACCACCACGCCCTGCTCGACGGCTGGTCGATGCCGCTGGTCGGCCGCACCCTGCTCGCCATCTACGCCGAGCTGAGCGGCGGCCCCGCCGCACCTGCCGCCCCGCCGTTGTCGGAGTACTTCCGGTGGCTGGCGGGCCGGGACCGGGAGGCGTCGCTCGCCGTGTGGCGGGACGCGCTGGCCGGCGTCGACGACGCGACGCGGCTGGCACCCGCGAGCACCGGGACCGGCGTCGAACGCCCCGGCCGCGAGACCGTCGCGCTGGGCCGCGAGTTCAGTGACCGGCTGCGTGCGTTCGCCCGCGAGCGGGGCGTCACCCTGACGACCGTGCTCCAGACGGCGTGGGGGCTGCTGCTGGGCAGGCTCACCGGGCGCCGCGACGTCGTGTTCGGCTGCCCGGTGTCCGGGCGGCCCGCCGAGGTCGACGGCGTCGAGTCGATGATCGGCCAACTCGGCACCACGGTCCCGGTACGCGTCAGGCATGCCCAGGACCAGACCGCGCTGGACCTCATGGCACAGGTGCACGCCGAGAGCGTCGTACTGGCCGAGCACCACCACGTCGGCCTGCCCGAGATCCAGCGGGCGGTGGGCATCGGCGAGCTGTTCGACACGATGCTGGTCATGGAGAACTTCCCGCTCTCCAGCCGCAAGCGCACTCCGCTCGCCCCCGGGCTCGACCTGGCAGGGGTGGACATCACCGACGCCACGCACTACGCGCTGACCGTCATCGTGATTCCGGACGAGGAGATCACGATCGGCCTCGGCTACCAGCCGCGCGCCTTCGCCGGGGCGACCGTGCGCGACTACGGCCGCTGGCTCCACAACCTCCTGCGGGAGATCGTCGACGACCCGTCACGGCCCGCGATCCGGCTGCCCGCGCTCGATGCCGACGAGCGGGCGCGGATGCTGCGTACCGGCACCGACACCGTCCCCGCCAGGGCCCGCGGCCACTGGCTGGAGGAGTTCGCCGCCTGGGTGATCCGCAAGCCCGACGCCGAGGCCCTGGTCTGCCGTGACCGCAGCCTCAGCTACGCCGACCTGGACCGGCAGGCCAACCGGCTCGCCCACGCGCTGATCGAGCGCGGGGTACGACCGCAGGACCCGGTCGCGGTCCTGCTCGGCCGCGACGTCGAGATGACCGTGGCACTCTTCGGCGTGGCCAAGGCGGGCGCCGTGTACGTACCGATGGACGCGAGCTACCCGCGCGAGCGGCTGGCCTACATGTTCGACGACATCGCCCCGGCAGCGGCCGTGACGACCGGCGCCGAACCGCCCGTCGACCACGGCATCCCGATCCTGCGGCTGGGCGACCCGGCCACACTCGCGTCCGCACCGGACACCGACCCGGCCGAGGCGCGCGCCCGGCTCACCGAGGACGCGCTCGCCTACGTCATCTACACCTCCGGAACCACCGGGCGGCCCAAGGGCGTCGGCGTGACCCACCGGGGCGTGCCCGACCTGATCGCCCTTCAGGAGGAGGTCGTCGGGGTCACCGAGCACGACCGGTACCTGCACTTCGCGTCGACCGGCTTCGACGTCGCGTTCTGGCAGACCATGGTGCCGCTGCTCTCCGGCGGCACGTCCGTGATCGCGCCCGAGGAGGTACGCGTCCCCGGCGACGAACTGCTCGACTACATCGCCGAGCACCGGGTGACCGGAGTGAACCTGCTTCCCTCGTTCCTGGCCGCGATGCCCGACGACCGCACCGTCGACCCCGACGTGTTCTTCGTCGTCGGCGCCGAGCGCCTCGACCCCGAGCTGGCACGACGCTGGGGCCGGGGCCGCCGGGCGCTGTTCAACGCCTACGGTCCGACCGAGGTCACGATCAACTCCACGACCTGGCACTACGACCCGGACGACGCCGGGCCGCTGCCGATCGGCCGCCCCGACCCCAATGTCCGTGCCTACGTCCTCGACGGCGGACTCCAGCCGGTCGGCGTCGGCGTGACGGGCGAGCTGTACCTCGGCGGGCCGAGCCTGGCCCGCGGCTACCTCGGCCGACCCGCCCTGACCGCCGCCGCTTTCGTGGCCGATCCGTTCGGCCCGCCGGGCGAACGGATGTACCGCACGGGCGACCTGGTGCGGTGGCGGCCGGACGGACAGCTGGTGTTTCTCGGCCGCGCCGACCACCAGGTCAAGGTCCGCGGCTTCCGCGTCGAGCTGGGCGAGATCGAGTCCGCTCTGACCAGCCACCCCGACGTGCGCGCCTGCGCCGTGATCATGCGGGAGGGCAGGCTCGTCGGCTACGTCATCCCGACCGACGACGCCGACCTGGACACGGCTCGGGTACGTGCGTACCTGGCCGAGGAACTGCCCGACCACATGGTGCCGACGGTGCTCGTCCCGATCGACCGGCTGCCGCTGAGCCCCAGCGGCAAGCTCGACTCCGCCGCGCTGCCGGCCCCCGGGACCACGGCCGCCGCACGGCGCGAACCCGCCACCGAGGCGGAGGCGGTGCTGCTCGGCGTGTTCAGGGACGTCCTGGGCACCGACGACATCGGCCCCGACGACAACTTCTTCGACATCGGCGGCGACAGCATCGTGTCGCTGCAACTGGTCTCGCGGGTCCGGCGCCAAGGACTCGGCCTGACCCCGAAGGACGTGTTCGAAGGGGAGACGGTCGCAGGCATCGCGGCGCGGGCCCGCGCCCTCGACGGCGGTGCGGCACCCGCGGTCGGGGACGCGCCGCTGACCCCGGTCATGCGGGACCTGCTGCGCCGCTCCGGGGCGGCCACCGACGGATTCTGCCAGTGGGTGGAGATCTGCGTCCCGCCCGGCGGCGACGAGACGGCCTGGCAGGCCGTGCTCGACGGTCTGCTGGCCCGGCACGACGTGCTGCGGGCCCACCTGGCCGGCGACATGCTGCACATCCCGCCGGTCGGCGCGGTGACCGGCGCCGAGGTGCTGACCTGCGTACGGGCGGCGGACGACCTGCGGGCCACGGTCGACTCCGGGATCGCCGCCGCCCGGGAGTCGATGGACCCGCGCACCGGTCCTGTGCTGCGCGTGCTGTGGGTCGACGCGGGACCGGACCGGCCGGGCCGGCTCGCCCTCGTCGCTCACCACCTGGTCGTCGACGGTGTGTCCTGGCGCGTCCTGCTGGACGACCTGGAACACGCGCACTCCGGCGGATCACTCACCCGGCACGGCCAGTCGTTCCTCGGCTGGGCGCGTTCGCTGCGCGAGGCCGACCGGCGGACCGAACTGCCGCACTGGCAGCGGATGAGCGCCACGCCGGCCCTCACCCGCCCGCTCGACCCCGCCCGGGACACCGTGGCGACCGCGACGCACCACGAGATCGCGCTCGACGCCGAGTCGACCCGTGCCCTGATCACGACCCTGCCGGCCGCCTACCGCACCACCCCGGACGCCGTGCTGCTGACGGCGCTCGCTCAGGCCGTACGGGCCTGGCGCGGGACGCCGGAGGTGCTGGTCGCGCTGGAGAGCCACGGCCGTCCGCGGGAGGTCGACCTGTCCCAGACCGTCGGCTGGTTCACCGCCGTCCATCCCGTACGGCTCGACGCGGGCGACGACGTGAAGGCGGTCAGGGAGCGGCTGCGCGCCCAGGGCGACGGCCTCGGCTACGGCATTCTCACCACGGCGGGCCTCCTGGACCCCGTGGAACCGGAGATCGCCTGGAACTACCTCGGCCAGTACCCCGGCGCCCCGGACCGGGAGACGCCGTGGCAGGCGCCCCCGGACGCCGACCCGCTCGGTTCGGGCGGCTCCGACGCGATGCCCCTGCCGTACGGCCTGATGGTCAACGCCCTCGTGCGCGATGACGCGCTCGGGGTCCGGATCACCTGGCCGTCCGCGCTGTTCACCGCCGCCGAGGTCGAGGAGCTGGCCGAGAACCTGCGGACCGCGCTCCTGCGGATCGCCGCCGCACCGGAGATCGGGGCACTCGACCGGGACCGCCCGGTCGCCGACGTACAGCCGCTCACCCCGTTGCAGGAGGTGATGCTGCGGCACTCGCGTACCGAGCGCCCCGACCCGTACACCGTGCAGTCGACGTTCTCCCTCGCCGGCCGGCTCGACACCGACGCCCTGCGGGCCGCGGGCGACGACCTGCTGGCCCGTCACCCGAACCTGGGCGCCATATTCCCCGCCTCCCTGGCGGTGATCCCCACGTCGCCCCGGCCGGACTTCCGCGTCTGCGACGGACCGGCCGAGGAGGTGCTGGCGGCCGACCTTGCCGAGCCGTTCGATCTCGCCCGGGGCCCGCTCTTCCGCCTCACCGTGATCCGGTGCGGCCCCGAGCGCGCCGACCTGGTCCTGACCAGCCACCACGCGCTCTCCGACGGCTGGTCGGCCCCGCGCATCCTCACCGAGCTGTTCGCCCTCTACACCGCGAGGGTGCGCGGTGAGGCTCCGGACCTGCCGGTCCCCGTGCCGTTCGCCGACTACCTGAGCTGGTGCGCGGAGCACGAGCCCGACCTCGGCGCCTGGGCGGCCGAGCTCGACGGCCTGCCCGAGGGCGACTACCTGGGCGGCGGCGAACCCGGTCCGGCGTGGCAGGAACCCGAGGTCATCGAGTTCGACGCGGCGCTGGTGGCCGGCCTCACGCGCCTCGCCGCCCGGCGCGGTCTGACCCGGAACACGCTGGTGCAGGGCGCGTGGGCGGTGCTGCTCGCGCGCCGTTCCGGCCATGCCGACGTCTGCTTCGGCGCCATGGTCTCCTGCCGGCCCCCGGAGCTGGAGGGCGTCGAGGAGATCATCGGACTGCTGGCCAACACCGTGCCGGTCCGGGCACGGCTCGACGGCACGCTCGCCGACACCCTCGGCGAACTGCAGTCCCGGCAGCGGGCGCTGGTCGAGCACCATCACGTGGCCCTGTCCGACCTGGAACGGCTGACCGGGCGGCGCAGGCTGTTCGACAGCCTGGTGGTGTTCGAGAACTACCCGGTCGACCCGGACCGCCTCCGTGAACCCGCCCCCGGGCTCACGGTCGTCGGAACCCGCTTCCGGGAGGCCACGCACCACCCCGTGACCCTGACCGTCATGCCGGACGGCGACGGGTGGACCGGCGTGTTCGCCCACCGGGCCGGCACGGACGTCGACGGGCTCGCCGAGGAACTGCTCGACCTGCTCCGCACCCTGGACAAGCACCTCGACAACGACGTGCGCGACCTCCTGGAGGGCCGATGAGCCGGAATACCGCGCCGCCGGCCGAACGCGTGGACAAGCAGTTGCTGAGGACCGCGTTCATTCTGGTGCTCGGCACCTTCATGGCCACACTGGACGCCACGATCGTCAGCGTCGGCATCGACAGCCTGACCCACGAGTTCGGCGCCTCCGTCGCCGAGATCCAGTGGGTCACCACGGCCTACCTGCTGGCCGTCGTCGCCGCCGTGCCCGCGTCCGGTTGGCTGGCCGACCGGTTCGGCGGCCGGCGGACGTGGCTCGTCGCCGTGGGCGTTTTCCTGCTCGGCTCGGTCCTGTGCGCGTCCGCCTGGTCGGTGACCAGCCTGATCGTGTTCCGGGTGGTCCAGGGCCTCGGCGGCGGGCTGCTGCCCGCGACCGGGCAGGCGCTGCTGGCCCGAATCGCGGGCCCCGGCCGCACCGGGCGGGTGATCAGCGTCGTCGCGGTGGTGCCGCTGCTGTCACCGGTGCTCGGCCCGCTGGCCGGCGGCTCCATCCTCGCGGTCGTGCCATGGCCGTGGCTGTTCCTGGTCAACCTGCCGATCGGCGCGGTCGCGGTCCTGCTCGCCCGCCGCCACGTGCCCGCGGTGCCGCCGTCGACCCGGCGGACGGCATTCGATCTGCGAGGAGCCCTGCTGCTGTCGCCCGGCCTGGCCGTGCTGGTGTTCGGGCTGACCGAGGTGGCCCGCGGCCGCACCCTCCCGGCCACGGTCGGCGTGTCCGCGGGACTGGCGATGCTGGCGGGCTTCACCGTGCACGGGCTGCGGACCCGCCGCACACCGCTGGTCGATCCCCGGCTGTTCGCCCGGCCGCCCTTCGGGGCCGCCGCCGTCGCGCTGCTCGTCCTGGGCGCCTCGGTGTTCGGCACGATGTTCCTGCTGCCGCTGTACTTCCAGACCGGCCGCGGAATGTCGGCGTGGGAGGCCGGACTGCTTCTGGCCCCCCAGGGGCTCGGTGCGGCGGCCGGGTCGGTACTGGTCAACCGCACCATCGACAGAGTCGCGCCGCGGACCCTCGTGGTCACCGGCATCGTGCTGATCCTCGCGGGTACGGTTCCGTTCACCCAGCTCGGCCACGGGGTCCCGGACACTGTGATCGCCTTGGCGCTCGCGGTCCGCGGCGTCGGGATGGCCATGGTCGGCGCGCCCGTCATGAACATCGTCTACAGCCGCATCGAATCCGAATACCTCCCGCGCGCGTCCGGAGCGCTCAACCTGCTCAACACTGTGGGCGGCTCGGTCGGCACCGCTGCCCTCGCCGTGATCCTGCAGAACCGGCTGTCCACCCGCGGCCCGGACATCTCCGGGGCGTTCGGCGACACCTTCTGGTGGGTGCTCGGCTTCTGTCTGTTCGCCGCAGCCGGAGCCACGAGGCTGCCCCGGACCCAGGTCGCGAAGTCATGACGTGACCGCCGACCGCTGAGCGGTGGTCATGGGAACGCGCGGCTCTGACAGGTTCCGGGCCTTGATCCGCCGGAACAGTTGATTCTGTCAGTGGTACTGGGGAGGGGGCTCCGTGGGCCGGGTGCCGTCATGGTTGCGCAAGCCGCTGTTCATAGGGGTGCCGCTCGTGTCGGTGGCCACCGGGGCGGTGTTCTTCCTCGATGCCGACCGGTCGGACGGCAGTGGTCACGCGGCGGCGAACCGGGCGCAGTTGAAGCGTGCCTGTGCGGGACTGCTGGTCGCCAACGGGATCACCGCCGCTCAGAAATGCGGTGGCTCGCCGCTGAGGACGCCCACCCGGGTCGTCGACACGTACGAGGCCCGTGTCACCACGGACGCGGACGGCGGCACATGGAGGTCGTGGGGATCGACGAGCCGGGCCTGGGCGTGAAGAAGTGCCAGGGGCTCGGCGAGCGCGCGGGCTTTCCCGGCAAGTGGACCGCCAGTGGCGATCTGCAGGACTCACGTCGGTGACCACCTCGGGAGTGGCGGTGTCGAGCTTGCCGTCGAGGTGCAGGAATGCCAGGCCGCGGACGAGGGCCCACACCGTGGTCGACTGGAGGAACGACTGCGAGGCCGACCGGCAGATGCGGCCGGTGACCTGGTCCGACAAGGCCCGCCCCCGGTCAAAGCTCTCCCGTTCCATCGTCGGGGCCCGCCCGCAAAGCGCAACCTGCGGCAGGTACTCCTCCCTACGCCGACCGGTCCGCTCATCGAAGAAGTGAGCCTGCCCGGCACGAGGTGATCGCCGGGCCGCCCGGTGGGCTCGTGGACGCCGTACAGCTGAGGACCCGCGTACGACGCCACACCACGAGATCCGCCTCGATGTCACGGCCTCCACGGCGGGGGTGGAGCGTACATGTCAGCCGCCGAGCGCATGCACCTCACTCAGGATGGCGCGCATCTGCGGTCCCGACTTCTGGGCGTAGTCGCTGCCCGTGTATCCCCACCAGTCCCAGCAGCCCTGGGGATTGCCGCGCAGGAGGCTGATGTCGGTCTGCGGATAGAGGATCACCAGGTTGTTGGTGTCGGCGTACTCGTTGAGATGGGACTCGCGGGCGAACCGGTCACCCACGAACTTGTTGTCGCTCATGCAACCGTGCAGGGCGACGACCAGCTTGCACGCCGCCCCCGCCGCGCAGGAGTCCGGCGTGTAGAGGAAGCTGCTGCTTCCCATGCTGTACCACTGGGCCAGACCCCCCGGCACATACCGGTTCTGGTCGTGCCGGCTGACGGTGCCCGACTGGGCGGCGGCCGGTGCGTTCACCTGCCCCAGCCAGTGACCGAGCATCTCCCCCTGCGGATCGTTCCCGCAGTTGATCAGGAACGGGTAGAACGTGGTGCCACAGCTCAGCGGGGCGTTCGGAGTGGGCCAGCCGTGCCCTGCCGGATCGGTGTCGTGGTACGCGGTCCGGGCCCCGAAGTCCCGGTAGAGCTGGACTCCTTCGTCGCTCACCGATGTCCGGACGAGGGGATCCTTGGTGCCGTGGTACGTGTAGACGGGCTTGCCCGCCAGGTTCGACACGGGGTCGATCCGTCCCTCGGCCGACCAGCGGCGGACGATCTGCTCGATGCCTTCCGGGTCGGTCGAGATCAGTCCCGTACCGCAGGCGATCAGGCCGACGACGATGCCGCCCTTGCCGCAGTAGTACGGACCCGCGGCGACGATGCCCGCGCCCTTGAAGGTGCCCGAGTAGGCGACCTGGAGCTGCGAGGCCATGAACCCACCGGAAGAGATGCCGGTGACGTAGGTATCGGTGATGTTGAGCCGGGGGAGGCCCGGTTCGCCCGCGTGGGCGGGGGCGGTGAGCCCCAGGGCCGCGGCCAGGGCGGCCGCCAGGGTGACAGCGGCGGACCGCAGGGAGCTGAGCTTCATCGTGCGCTCTCCTTCACTGGTGTCCGTCCGGGGAAAGGGGGGGCGGGAGTCGGGGTCACGGAGGAAGACGGACGGGGCCATGGTTGGCCGTGCACCGCCCCGCGGGAAATGGAGGTGAGCCACGTCGTCCACGGCGATGAGTGGAGATTCTCTCCGTCGCCCGGTGTGCACGGCGGCAACGGTGCGGTATCACTGGCCGGGTGATGACAAAGCCGGAGACCACCGGTGCTCTGCTGCGCCTGCTGCGCGAGGAGGCCGACGAGACGGAGTTCCGCGCCGTGGCAGCGGCACCGCAACTCGTCGACGACGCCCTGGAGATACGTTCCAGGCTCGCGGCCCACCGCCGCCGGGAGGCCGCGCTCGCCGCGCTCTACGAGACCACCGGCGACCTCGCCTCGCTGCGCGATCTGGAGGACGTCCTGCCGGCGCGGAGGGGCTGGTGGCCATCCAGGGCGTACCGCTGAAGTTCGGCGATCAGGTGTACGGGGTGCTGTTCGCCGCCAACCGCCGGGTGCGGCCCTTTTCGCCGGACGAGGTCGACCTGCTCATCTCGCTCGCCAATCACGCAGCCCTCGCCATCGAGAACGCCACCCTCTTCGAAGAGGTCCGCAAGACCGCCGCCGTCCACGAGCGGCTCACCGCCGTCGCGCTCGACGGCGGCGGTCCGACGGGGCTGGCGTCGGAGCTCGCCGATGTACTGCGCGGCAGCGTCCTCGTCCTCGACGCGCAGGACCGGCCGCTCGCCTCGGCGGGCGACGCACCGCCCGAACCCGCCGGCCTCGTACGGGAGATGGCGCAGGCTCGGGCCCGCCGCGGCTCCGCGACGCGCGGAACCGTCTGTGTCACCCCGATCGTCGCCGCCGACGAACATCTCGGCACGCTGCTGCTCGTACGCGGCGGACTCGACGCCTCCGACATCCACGCCCTGGAACGGGCCGCCCAGTCGGCCGCCCTCATGCTTCTCGGTGAACGTACGGTCGCGGAGGCCGAGCGCCGGCTGCGCGGCGAGATCCTCGAAGACCTGCTGGGCGCTCCGCACCGTGACCCCGAAGGGCTGCGCCGCCGGGCCGCATTGGTCGGCCTGGACCTGGAGTGCGACCATGTGGTGCTGGTGGCCCGGGGCGGGGACAACACCAGGCGGCGCCGCATCACGGAACTGGCGGGCGGCCATGCCACCCGGCTCGGCGGCATCGCGGGGGAGTACGGCGGCAACACGGTCGTCGTTCTGCCCGCCGCCGACGACCCCGGCGGTGCTGCCCGCACCTTCGCCGAACTGCTGACCGACGGGACCGGACACCCTGTCACGGTCGGCGCGGAGCCCGCGGCACCCGGCGCGGCGGCCGTCGTCGAGGCACACCGCGACGCCGCCCGCTGCCTGGACGCACTCGTCGCGCTGGACCGTGTCGGCGAGGGCGCCTGCCGAGACGATCTCGGCATCCACGGCATCCTGCTGGGTGCGGCGGGCCGCGACGAACTGGACCGCTTCGTCCGCCGCACGATCGGTCCGCTGCTGGCGCACGACGAGACCCGCGGCAGCGAACTGGTGCGCACCGCGCTCACCTACTTCGCCTGCGACGGCAACCTGAGCCGTACCGCCACCGCCCTCTACGTCCATGTCAACACGCTCTACCAGCGCATCGACCGGATCTCCGCGCTGCTCGGCCCGCTGTGGCGGCATGGCGACCACGCACTCCAGGTCCACTTGGCCCTCACCATGAGGCGAACGGCGGGATAGGGCTCTGCCGGCTCGTGCGACGCCATCCTGATCAAGGCCGGCTCGGCTGGACGGCGTCCCTGCCGGGCGTGGCCGGCGCTCAGCTCAGGACGCCGGCCCGTCATGCGGGGACGCGCCGTGCACCTGCTGATGCCGGCCCGTCCGATGCCGGGCGTCGGCCCGTCGACGAAGCCGAACACCACCGATCCTGTTCGCCAGTTGTACGGTGCTCCCTGCACGCGATGGTGTGCAGGGAACCGAGGCACAGGCCGGGGAAGTCGCCCGACAGCCTCTAAGCCTTGCGGGCGACGGCGCACCACATGGGCAGGGTGTCGTCCGGGGTGTCGGACGGTCCGGGACGCCAGCGGGTCAGAGTGACGACGCCCGGTTCCAGGATCTCCAGGCCATCGCAGAATCGTTGCACCTCGTCGTGGGTGCGCGGGGTGGCGGAGGCGTGGCCGGCGGCGCGCTCGTTGTAGATCCGCATGGATTCGGCGACCTCGGGGGCGGTGACGTCGACGGCCGGATGGGACAGGACGAGGTGACTGCCCGGGGCGAGGCGGTCCAGGAGCCGGCGGGTGATGTCCCACGGGTCCTCGGCGTCCTTGATGTACTGCAGGATCGCCACCAGCATGAGGCCGACCGGCTGGTCCAGATCCAGGGTGTGGGAGGCCGCGTCGAGAATCGCGTCCACGTCCCGCGCATCGGCCTGCACATAGTCGGTCTGTCCCTCGGGGCCGCTGACCAGCAGTGCCCGCGCGTGGGAGAGGACGATCGGATCGTTGTCGACGTAGACGACGCGCGATTCGGGAGCGGCCCGCTGGGCCACCTCGTGGGTGTTCTCCGCGGCGGGAATGCCCGTACCGATATCGAGGAACTGACGGACCCCGGTCGCCGCGAGGTGACGTACGGCGCGGCCGAGGAAGGCCCGGTTGGCCCGGACCGACGGCACAATCGTCGGGTTCGCCCGAGCAGCGAGCTCGGCTGCCTCCTGATCCACCGGATAGTGGTCCTTGCCGCCCAGCCAGACGTTGTAGACGCGGGCGGGGTGCGCGTTCGTGGGATGTGTCGCGGACAGCGCGTGGTCGTTCATCGTGTGTCACCTCGTGCGGCATGAAAGGCCAGGTCGGACCCAGGTTTCGGCAACGGTACCCCGGTGATCCGCGCCGCACCGCCGATCGGTGGAAGCCGCTCGGCGGGCGTTCGGCCCACCGGGCTCAGAGCCCGGTGACCCTGGCACTCGCCGACAGTTCGTAGACCAGGGTGACCGTGCGGCGGCTGCCGGGCGGGAGGGCGACGTCCCAGCGGGCGATGCCCTCGGCGTCGACCGCGTCGGGTGCCGGGAAACATGCATCCTTGCGCAGGCGGGTCTCCACCGCCGAGACCTCGGAGACCGGGATCCGCTCCCGAAGGACGACCACCCGCTCGCCGAGTTCCCCGGGGGCGGAGAACCGGGACAGGTGCAGCCGGACCGTGCGGGTGACCACGGTCCGCTGGGTGAGGGCGGCGGAGTCGCGGGACTCCTCGGCCTGCCGGATCACCCTGTAGTCGTCGCAGCTGCCGAAGGCCAGCTCGACGGGGGCACCGGGGGCGGTGAAGTCCAGGGTGCCGCGGCCACTGAATCCGCTGCCGCGGACCAGGTCCACGGGCCCGGCGAGCAGCGCGTGGCCGGAGAGATTGTCGAACCGCACCACCTGGGTGACCAGCGGGGACAACTCCGGTGAGCAGGCGTACTCACTGGGCGCGGCCGTGGTGAACGCGGAGAGCGGCACCCGGTGGGCGCGGCCGTCACCGGGCACCGAGACCGGCGCGGGGGATCTCAACACCCGCGCCTCGCCGCCGTCGTCCACCCCCGGCAGGCCGAGCACCGGGGCCGGCTCGAGGGTCCCGATCTCCTCCTCGCGCAGCTCGACGTCGACGGCGCGGCGCTCCGCAGCGGAGCGGTCCATGAGCGCCAGCCGGTCCTCGCCCAGCCGTGGCGGATCGGTGGCCAGTGCCGAGCGGGCCGTCGACAGTGTCAGCCGTACGTCCGACCAGTCCTCACCGGTGCGCTGCCAGACCATCGCGTCGGTCTCCAGCGTCAGGGAGGCCCCGTCGAGCACGGCCCGGTAGGCGGGCCGCCACAGCGCACATGGGGTGAGGTGGCTCAGGCGCAGCCCGACCGGCCCGGCGGCCGAGGCCTCCACGGTCAATTCGATATGGCCGACCAGCTCGGCGGGCTCGTCCTCGGAGAGCTGCATGGCCCGCTCGGCTTCCCCGAGTTCGACAGCGAGGGCGGCCAGCCGGGCCTCCACGGTGCGGAGTTGCTCACCGTGCGCGTCGCGCTCTTCGTCCACCCGGTCCAGTTCCCGGGCCCAGCGGGACCTTTCGGTCTCCCCGGAGCCGGCGCCCTCGCCGATCTCCCGCAGCAGATCGGCGGCGAGGCGGCCGAGCAGGCCGAGGCGGGCATGCAGCCGGTCGCGGCTCCGGCCCAGGGCCAGTTGCTCCTCTTCGAGGATGTGCACGCGGTGGCGCAGGGCGGAGTCGCCGTCGGTGGGCGGCAGCGGCCCGCGCGGCGTCCAGCTGCGGACGATCCGCACGTCGAGCACGCTCGCGGGGTGATCGGCGGTCAGCTCGGCATGGAGGGTCCGGTCGACGGCCAGCGCACTGACCGGCCCGAGACGCAGCCGCTGGACACCGGCCTCCAGGTCGAGCAGGACGGCTCGCTCGATGTGGGCGCGGTCCTCCAGGCACGTGACGGCGGTGACGGGGAGGGCGATCGGCTTCGGGGCCGTGGACATGGCGTGTCAGCTCCTGCGGTTGCCGCCGACCAGGGCCTTGCCGGTCGGGATGCGGATCTCGTAGCCGCCGTCCAGGGCGGCAGTGGCGCCTGCGGGCAGGTCCAGTCGCCAGAGGCGGGTGCCCGGCGCATGCCGATCGGGCCCCGTGCCCTCCTCGGGTGCCGTCCAGTCGGCCCGTTCCTCGATCCGGGCGTCCGGTTCGAAGGTGACCGGCACCCTCTCGCGGACTTCCACGGTGACGGGCCTCGCGAGCCCGTTGGCCAGCTCCACGTGGACGCGGTGGTCGAGCACGGTGGTGTTGTTGCGCAGGCCCGAGGTCGACTCGTGCAGGTTCGTACGGCGGGTGACCCGGATGCCCTCGGCCGGCCCGAGCCCCACCCGGCGGACACCGCCGGGGGCAAGCGTGGGCAGTGCGGCGGTCAGCAGGAAGTCGTCATCGACGGTGACCTCCACCGGGCCTGCCAGCAGTGCCTGGTCGGTGGCGTTGGAGAGCACCAACGTCGCGTACACCGTCTGCTCCACGGACGGTACGCAGAGGTACTCGGTACGCAGGCCGACCGGGATCTCGCCGACGGTGACGGTGTGCCAGGTGCCGTCCGCCGGAATGTCGGCGCGGGCGGTGGCATCGAAGCGGTGGTCGAAGGAACCCGCCGACTCGCGGGGCCGCACGGCCTGTCCGGGCAGCGGCAGCGCGGCCACCGCTTCGGCGCGGCGGCGGTACTCGACTGCCACCGGGTCGAAGGGGGAGCCGGGAAACAGCCGGCCTCGGCGACCGCCCTGCTCGTCGGGGCCGCACAGGACAAGGGCGGCATAGTCGAGCTCGGTGCCGCTCGGCTGCGGCGGACCGGCCACCGGTGCCGGCGGGGATGGCGGCACAGCCCGGCCCGGAGCCGCGGGCGCCATGGGGGCGGGGGCCCCCGTGAACGGCATGCCCCGGGTACGCGGACTCTCGCCCGGTCGCGGACCGCCCGGCTGCGCGAGGGCGGGCATCCCGCCGCCGAAGGCCTCAGGGGGAGCGCCGTATCCGCCGCCGGGCGCCGGGGCTGCGGCCGGCGGGCCGCCGTAGCCCTGCGGTGCCGGTGGCGGGGGCGGTGGCGGAACGGGATCGGACGCGTAGCCGCCCGCGGCACCCGTGGCCCCTGGCCCGGCCACGGCAACCGCGGGCAGGGCGGTCGGGGCCGGGCCTGGGCCCGCGGCGTCGTACCCGGAGAACAGGTCGACGAGCCCGGCCGGGGGCTCGCGCCAGCCAGAAGGCGCCGGGGCGGGCTGACTGCGTCCGATCCGGATCGAGCGGAGCCTCGGCAGGTCGGTGCGGCGCCGAAGGTCGGCGGTGGCCAGGGCGATGCGTACACCGGTCCAGTCCTCGCCGGTCCGCTGGGCGACCGAGGCGCGCAGCACCAGGCGGCCGCCGCCGTCGCCCTGACGGTGGGTCAGGCGATAGGCCGGCACCCAGACGGCGCCCGGAACCCCGTACTCCAGCTCCAGCTCCACCTCCGCGTCACCGGAGCCGTCGAGGGCCAGGACCGCGCAGACCGTGGTCTCCAGATGCGCTGACGGCGCGTCGGAGGAGGCGCGGGCGAGCCTGTCGGCGGCGACGGTGAACTCGTGCTCGACGTTGCGCAGTGCCTCCTCCAGCTCGACGAGGCGGTTGTGCAGTCCCGCCAGCCGCTCGTCGACGAAGTCGGCGAGCTCCAGCCACGCGTCGACCGGGGTGCGGCGGTGCGGGTCCTCGCGTCTGCGGGGAGGCGGGACCGGGTGGAGGGCCCTGATCTCCTCGATCAGGCCCAGCTGCCGGTCCCGGCGTCCCTGCGCCGCCGCGTGCTCGTCGCCCAGCCGCTCGACCTCGCGCCGCAACTCGTCGGGCGTGCCCGTGCCGAGCGGCTCGGCCTCGACTTCCACCCGGGCCTCGGTGACGCGCACCCCCGGGGTGCCCAGGACACGGGCCCTCAATGAGCCCGGGTCCAGCGAGCGCGGCAGTCCCGTCACCCGCACCCGGCCGTCGGACGCCACGCTGCCCCGGGCCAGACGCCGGCAGACCGCGCCCTGCGCGTACACCACGACCGAATCGAGGGTCGACCCCCACCTCCGTGCCGACTCAGCCGTCATGTGCTCCGCCCCCGTTGCGTACATGCTGGGCGAAGCTTACGCCCGGCCGGTCCGTGCGTCCGCGTCGAATCAGGCAGCCGGTATCTCCGTCACCGCGGAGGCGTCCTTCGTGTACGGCTGCTTCAGCGGATCGCGCAGCGTTCACCGGGGTCTGCCCCTGCACCCCGGCCGCGCTGTTGCCGCTCCACGGGGAATCGTGCGGCACCGGCGGCGCCGCCGACAGCCCCGACGCCTTGACGGAACACGGCGTCTGTCGCGCCGATGGTGTGGTTGGCTACGCCGTATGGGTCTCACGCGAGTACTCCCCGGGTGCACGCCTGCGGGGGCGGCGAGCTGTTGCGGCGAGGATGCCGGGTGGTGTCCCGCTGTCCGACCGGGGGGTGGGGCATGAGTGTCCGTGGTGGGTCGTCGGAGTCCGGCGCTGTGCCGGCTGCGAAGGCGGTGCCCCCCTTGGACCCCGAGCTGAGCCTTGCGCTGGCCGCCTTGAGCAAGGAGGCCGGGGAGCCGCTCACCTCGGACAATCTGGAGGCCCGCCAGGAACGGGATGCCGCGGCCCGGCCCAGGCCGACGGCCGAGGAGCTTCGCGCCGACGGCCGTTTCGAGGTGGCGGAGCTCCGTGTGCCGGGGCCGCCGGACGGGCCGGACGTCACGCTCGTCAGCGCACGGCCGTCCGGGCTCGTCGGGCCGCTGCCGCTGCTGTACTACATGCACGGGGGCGCGATGGTCATGGGCAACGCGTGGTCCGTGCTTCCGCGGATTCTTCGCGAGTGGGCCCTCCCGCTGGAACTGGCCGTCATCTCGGTCGAGTACCGGTTGGCGCCGCGGGCGCAGTACCCGGAACCGCTGGAGGACTGCTACGCCGGACTCGTCTGGGCGGCCGGGCACGCGGCCGGACTGGACATCGACGCGGACCGCATCGTCATCGGAGGGAAGAGTGCCGGCGGCGGGCTCGCCGCGGCCCTCGCCCTGCTGGCCCGTGACCGCGGCGGCCCCCGGGCACTGGGGCAACTGCTGCTGTGCCCGATGCTCGACGACCGCGGCAGCACCTTCTCCAGCCATCAGATGACGGGCCTCGGCGGGTGGGACCTCACCTCCGGCGCGACCGCGTGGAAGGCGCTGCTGGGCGACCGCCACGGCGCCGCGGACCTGCCGCCCTACGCGGCTCCCTCCCGCGCCACGGACCTGTCCGGACTCCCCCCGGCCTATGTCGAGGTCGGGTCGGCCGAGATGTTCCGGGACGAGGACGTGGCCTACGCGAACGCGATCTGGCAGGCCGGCGGCCAGGCCGAACTGCATGTGTGGCCCGGTGCCTCCCACGGCTTCGACGGCCTGGCACCCCGGGCGGCTCTCAGCCGGGACGCACGCGACGCCCGTACCCGCTGGCTCCGGCGCCTCCTCGCGCAGTCCGGCACGGGGAACCGGCCCGCCGCAGGGGCCGCCGGACGGCAGACGTAGAGGATCGCTCCCGCCCCGGCGCGACGATGCCCGATTCGTCCGTCGACCCTACGGTGGAGGCATGGCGGTGATCAACGGTTGGCGGCCGGGAACAGAGGCCCGGCTCCGCGCGGTGGACGCGGTGGGCGCGGCCGTGCTGTTCGTGCTGTCGGTCGTGGCCGCCTCGCTCGAGCCGCACAAGCACCAGTTCCTGTTGCGCTGGCCCGCGGTGCTGGTGGCAGCCGTCGGCTGCTCCGCACTGTTGCGGCGGCGTCGCCACCCGTTCGGCGTACTGGCCGTCACCATTGGCTGTGGGGTGACCTTTCAGTTGCTCGGGGTCCGGGACAGCCCGCTGGTGGTGAGCCCGGTTCTGGTGGCCGTCTACACCGTGGCCGTGCGTACCGACCGGCGTACCGCCTGGACCTCGGCAGCTGTCTCGGCCGGCGTCCTGGTGAGCACCGCCGCGGTGTTCACCCCGCAGTCGTGGCTGGAACCGGACACGGTCGCGATGCTGGCCTGGACGGCCCTGCCGGCCGCAGTCGGGGACGGAGTGCGCTCACGCCGCGCCTATGTGGTGGCCGTGGAGGAACGGGCGGAGCACGCGGAGCGCACCCGCGAGCAGGAGGCGCGGCAGCGAGTGGCGGCCGAACGGGTCCGGATCGCGCGCGAACTGCACGACATCGTCGCGCATCACATCGCCTTGATCAACGCGCAGGCGGGCGTTGCCGTCCATCTGGTGGACCAGCGGCCGGAACAGATCCTCACCGCGCTGGAGGACATCCGGGACACCAGCCGCTCCGCGCTGGACGAACTGCGGGTGACCGTGGGCCTGCTCCGGCAGTCCGACGATCCGGTGGCGCCGCGCGATCCGATGCCGGGCCTGGCGCAGGTGCCGGCCCTGCTGGCGTCGTTCGAACGCGCCGGGCTGGCCGTGAGCCACACCCTGTGCGGCGACACCGAACCACTGGATCCGGCGGTCGACCTGGCCGCGTACCGCATCGTGCAGGAGTCCCTGACCAATGTGCGCAAGCACGCCGGAGCCGATCACGCCCGGCTGTGCCTGCACTACCACCGGGAGCGGCTTACGATCACCGTCGAGGACGATGGGTCCGCCGGACCGCGCCGTCCTCACCCGGGGGCCGGTCACGGGCTGATCGGCATGCGTGAGCGGGCTGCCACGATCGGGGGCAGGCTGCACGCGGGACCACGCCCCGAGGGCGGATTCACCGTGACGGCAGAACTGCCGCTGCGCCCCGGCCCGGCACGGGATCGGAGAGACGGGCATGACGATTCGCGTACTGCTTGCCGATGACCAGGCCCTGCTGCGGGGCACCTTCAGAATGCTGTTCGACGCCACGGACGACATGGAGACCGTCGCCGAGGCCTCCAATGGGTGCGAGGCGGTCGAACTGGCCGGCACACAGCACCCGGATGTGGTCCTGATGGACATCCGCATGCCGGAGATGGACGGCCTGGAGGCGACCCGGCTCATCAGCGAGTCCGAGGACCTCGCAGGCGTGAAGGTGCTCATCCTGACCACCTTCGAGGACGACGAGCACGTCGCCGAGGCGCTGCGTGCGGGCGCGAGCGGCTTTCTCGGCAAGGGTGCGCGACCCGAGGAGCTTCTCGATGCCGTGCGCACGGTCGCGGGCGGCGAGGCGCTGCTGTCCCCGACGGCGACGCGGGCGTTGATCACTCGGTTCCTGGCCCAGCCGGATCCCTGCCCGGTGGCCGTGCACGAGCGGCTGGAGTGCTTGACGCCGCGGGAGCGCGACGTCACGGCCCTCGCCGCCCTGGGCCTGTCCAATGATGAGATCGCCGATCGCCTGTTCGTCAGCCCGCTGACCGCCAAGACCCACGTCAATCGGGCGATGACCAAGCTGGCGGCGCGTGACCGTGCCCAGCTCGTGGTCGTCGCCTATCAGTGCGGGCTGGTCAGTCCGGCGGCCGAGCCGGATGGCCCGGAAGTGCCCGCGTAGCCGTAGGCACGGTGTTCCGCGGTCGGCCCCGGCAGTAGTCCGGCGTACCGGATACCGCAGTCGTGGTAGGCGGGAATCACTGTGTGGGGACGATGTGCCGGGGGCCCTCCCCGGGCGATGGTGGGACCATGAACGGAGGTTTCGCCATGATCGAAGCCCAGTGCCTGACCAAGACGTCCGGCGAGAAGCCGGTTCCCGCACACCTGACCCTGCTGCGCGACGCCCTCGCTTGCGGGCAGGGCCAGAGCATGAGGGCGGGCGTGGCCACCCGGGCCGAACGCAGCCACGCGTGCTCCCGTCGCAGCGGGCCGGACCGCGCCGCCCCGACGATGCAGATCACACTGGCCCAATGGGTCAGCAGGACCACGTCGTCCATCGGGTGAGCCGTGCATCGGGTGAAGGGACCCGACGAGGCTCCCCGCGGGTCCGGGCCGCCCGCCCATGCCGGCCATGGGCGGGCCGCATCCGGATCAGCCGGCGCCGAGGACGCGCCAGTCGCGCGTACCGGTGTCGGCGGGTGTGCCGTCGAGGATTCTGGCGGTGCGCGTCGCCGGTTCGAGGGCGACGGTCGCGAGGCTTGCCCAGCGCCGGCCGAGCGGCTTGTCCGGATCGGGCAGGCAGGTCACCGGCGGTTCGCCGTCCCCTGTCACGAGGTGGCCCGTGAGCTCGTCGAGCGTGGTCGGCGGCTCTGCGCGCGTGAGACGTGCGCGGACGAAGTCGTAGCGCTCGCCCGAGTCGGGCTGGTAGAGCCAGGTCTTCTCGTCCGCGGCGGGGGCCGGCGTCAGGAAGTGGTTGGTGCGCACGAGCGTGTCGTGTTCGGGCTGCATCGAGAACACACCGACCGGGCTCAGATCACCGCGGCGCCCGGGAACTCGTGGACGGCCGTGCCGGGACCCCGCAGCGATTCGAGGTCCGACGCGTCGCCGACGGCGATGACACGGCCGCCGGTGATCGCGACCGCGTTCGCGTCGGGGGCGACGGCCTCCCCGGCCAGATGCTCGATGTGGTGGGCGAGCACTATGACGTCGGCTTGCACAGGATTTCCTTCTGGTCTTGCGGAGTTCGATGTCTTGCCGCGTTCGATGCGCGGATCGGTGTACGGGGCGGTTCCTTCGCGCGCACGGCACGTGGCACGACGCCGTGCGCGCAGGATCGCCCGAAGGGCACGCGTCAGTCGCGCGGGATGCTCCGAAGGGCGCGGGTCATCGCCCAGTAGACGGCGGCGGCGGCGATCATGCCGGACGGAATCGCCATGTCGATGTCGTCCAGGGCCTTGGCGATCGGGCCGACCCAGAAGCTGGTGTTCACCCACAGCGCGGAGGTGAGGCCGACGACGACGACGATGGCGAGGAATCCGGCCCAGTGGACGCCGCGGTGGTACCAGAACGGGCCGCCGCGCCACTGTTCGAGGAGGTCGGGCCCGTTGTAGCGGTTGCGCCGCAGGACCAGGTCGGTCACGGCCACCGCCATGGCCGGGCCGGTCACGACGACCACGAGTTGGAGCATGGTGTTGACACTGGTCAGGAAGTCGAAGACGAGGATCGCGTACAGCGTCATGATCGTGCCCAGCACCCCGATGATCAGGACGGCCGGGATGCGCGCGAGACGGACGCCGACCGACTGGATGGACAGGCTGGCGCTGTAGGCCGTCATGCCGTTGTTCGTCATGGTGTTGACGACGACCGCGATGACGAAGACGGGGATGAACCAACCCGGCAGGATGCTCTCCAGCGCGGCCTCCGGGTCGCTCATGTCGAGGCTGGTGGCCGCCAGCGCCCCGACCATGGTGAAGACGGTGCTCGGCAGGTACAGAGCCGGGCGACCGGGGCGGCACATGCGTGTACCTGACCGACCTCTCCTGGTCGCTGCTCATCGGTTCCGCCCGCCGACCACCGGACGCCCCCGCCGGCCTGGCGCGGCACCTGCGCCGCCAGGCCCGTCTGCTCGTGAGCCGCCGCCTCCGGGACCCGCGGCTGCTGCCCGAACTGTCGCCCCCGTCCGTGGCCGCCCGGACCGGCGTGGTCCCCGGGGCCGGCCCCGAGCCGGACCTGACCGGTCCGGTCCGGCCACCCGGCGCGCCACCGAAGTGCGCGCCGCCGAGCTGGTGACGGGGCGGCTCCACGGCAGCCCCGGCCACCCGTCGGTCCTGCTCGTTCCCGCCCTGCGGATGGCCCTCGGCACCGCGCTGGCGGGATGGACGGCCCTCCTGCTGGGCCTCGGCCACGGATACTGGGCGGCGATCTCCGCCGCCGCGGTGCTGCACTCCGTCAACGTCCGTACGGCGGCCCAGCGGGCGGTGCAGCGCACCCTGGGCACGGTGGCCGGACTGGTGCCCGCTCTCGGCGTGCTGGCCGTACACCCCGATCCCCTGGTGCTCGTCCTCGTGATCGTGTTGCTGGAGTTCCTGCTGGAGTACGTCGTGGCCCGCAACTACGGCCTCGGCGTCGTCTTCCTCACGCCGCTGGCGCTGCTGCTGACCGACCTGGCCACTCCCTCGCCCGCCGGGACCTTCGTCCTGGACCGGGCGCTGGGCAGTGTCGTCGGGATCGTCATCGCGCTGGGCTGTGCGCTCATGGTGGTCCATGACCGCGCGGCGGTCCGGGCGGAACGCGCGCTGGCCGCGTGCACGGAGGCGGCCGAGCATGCGGAGCGCGCGTCGGACCACGGTCTGGAGCCGTCGTTCCCCGTCGTCCAGACGCATCTGGCGGCAGCCGTGGTGGAGTTGCGTGAGGCCGACGACGCCGCGGCGGGCGAGCTCTGGCCCGCGGAGATCGATCCCACCGAACTCGCCGCCGCGGAACAGCGGGCCCACCTCCTCCTGGAGCGGTTCGCCCGGTGACGGTGACGGTGACGGTGACCGTGATCGTGCCGCTGTGCGCGGCGCCGCCCGTACGGACCCCGCTCAGGCCGCGGGGTCGATGGTGACCTTGACGTGCTTCATGATCGGCTGGTCGCTCTGGGTGCTGTAGTCGCCGAGCGCGCACAGCACGTTCATCTCCGGCATGTACCCCGCCGCACAGCCGCGCGGGATGTCGTAGGGGATCGCGAGATAGCCGTTGAGGGACCGCCGGCTGCCGTCCTTGGCGGTGCTCGTGATGTCGACGGGGCCGAGGTCGGTGATACCGCGTTCACGCATGTCGGCCCGGTTCATGAAAACGAGCGTGCGCAGGTTCTTGATGCCGCGGTAGCGGTCGTTGTCGGAGTAGATGGTGGTGTTCCACTGGTCGTGGGACCGCATGGTGCCCAGCGCCAGGGTGCCGGCGGCCGGGACGACGTCGGGCAGCACGGCGGTGGAGAACTCGGCGCGCCCCGACGGGGTGAGGAAGACCAGTTCACGGGCGGGCTGCTTGATGCGGAAGCCCAGCGGCAGCCGCACCCGGCGGTTGAAGTCCTCGAAACCGTCTAGGACCCGGGCCATGGTGTCGCGGATCCGGTCGTAGTCCTCGATGTACCACTGCCAGGGCGTGTTGCTGTCGGGCAGGGCGGCGCGGGCCATGCCGGCGATGATGGCCGGCTCGGACAGCAGGTGCGAGGAGGCGGGGCGCTTCATGCCGATGGACAGATGGACCATGCTCATCGAGTCCTCGACGGATGTGCTCTGGACGCCCTTGCGCTGATGGTCCTTCTCGGTACGGCCGAGGCACGGCAGGATGAGGGCCCGGCGGCCGTGGACGAGGTGGCTTCGGTTGAGCTTGGTACTCACCTGGACGGTGAGTTCACAGGTGCGCAGCGCCGCGTAGGTGGCCGGGGTGTCGGGCGCCGCGAGGGCGAAGTTACCGCCCATGCCGACGAACACCTTCACGTCGCCGCGTTGCATCGCCTTGATCGTGCTGACGGTGTCCAGGCCGTGCTCACGGGGCGGCTGGATCTCGCAGACCTCGGCGAGGCGGTCCAGGAACGCGTCGCCGGGGCGGTGATCGATGCCGCAGGTGCGGTTGCCCTGGACGTTGCTGTGTCCCCGCACGGGCGAGGGGCCCGCCCCTTCCCGGCCCAGATTGCCGCGGAGCAGAAGCAGGTTGACGGTCTCCCGTACGGTGTCGACGCCGTGTTCGTGCTGGCTGAGCCCCAGGCACCAGCTGACGATCGAGCGGTCGGCTTCGCCGTACACACGCGCCGCCTTGAGGATGTCGGCGCGGCTCAGCCCGGACTGGGTCTCGATCTCCTCCCACGCCGTGGCCTCGCACAGCGCGCGTTACTCCTCGAAGCCCGCGGTATGGCGGTCGATGAACTCCCGGTCCAGCGCCCTGGGATCGGATTCGGACTGCTCCAGGATCGCCTTGGCCATGCCGCGCAGCAGCGCCATGTCGCCGCCGATGCGCGGTTGCAGGTTGAGGGTGCTGGTCCGGGTCGTCTTGAACAGGGCCATGTCCGTGAAGTCGTGGGGGACGATGGTGCGGGTGGCCGCTGCCTCGACGAGCGGGTTGATGTGCACGATCTGGGCGCCGCGGTGGTACGCCTCGGCGAGCGCGGTGAGCATCCGGGGCGCGTTGGAAGCGGCGTTGACCCCCAGGATGAACAGCGCGTCGGCGGACTCCCAGTCCTTGAGGTCGACGGTCCCCTTGCCGGTGCCCAGGGATGCCTGGAGGGCGCGACCGCTGGCCTCGTGACACATGTTGGAGCAGTCCGGCAGGTTGTTCGTGCCCAGTTCGCGGGCCATCAACTGGTAGAGGAAGGTGGCCTCGTTGCCGAGCCGGCCGGAGGTGTAGAACGATGCCTGATCGGGGTCGTCGAGCTCGCGCAGGGCACGGCCGACCACCTCGAACGCGTCCTTCCAGCTGATCGGGACATAGCGGTCCGACTCGGGGTCGTAGACCATCGGTTCGGTCAGCCGGCCCTGGTTCTCCAGGTCGTAGTCGCTCCACCCGGACAGCTCGGTCACCGAGTGGGCGGCGAAGAACTCGCGCCCGACCCGCTTGCGGGTCATCTTCCAGGTGACGTGCTTGATCCCGTTCTCGCAGATGTCCAGGTGCAGGCCCCTTGGTGTCGTCCGGCCACGCGCATCCGGGGCAGTCGAACCCGGTGTTCTCGTGGTTCATCCGCATGATGGCCCGCGGACCGTCGACCAGAGCGCCCTCGCGGACCAGGAAACGGCTCACACTCTTCGCCGCGCCCCAGCCCGCGGCGGGGTGGTGGTAGGGATGGAACTCCGGATCGCCCTCGGGGCCGGGACCGACCGCGGGTTCCAGGGGCTGCTGCTCGTCATGGTCGGTGCTCAAGGCCTTCAACCCTTCCGCCATCAGGGCGCGAGGTGAAAACGATCCTGAGGTGAAAACGATCCTGAGGTGAAAACGATCCTGAGGTGAGAAATGATCCTTTTGGGCAGGCTATGCATGCGGATCCACCCGCGCCACCCGGCTTCCACCGGTGCGGTACGCGAAGCACGGCCGCCCGGTGGGTCCCGCGCGGGGTGCGTCCGTCGCCCGCACCGGGCTGCATCCCGGTGCGGGCGCGGATAGCGTGGGGCGTACTTTTTGTCCGCCCGGTGTCTCATGGGCGGCATCCCGGCCGGGCACGGTGATCCACCGAGCCATCGAGGTGGTCACCCTTGACGTCCATGAACCGTTGGCCGACGCTCTCCGCCGTGCCCCGACTCGTCGGAGCGGTGATCGCCGGCGTGGTGGTCGGCGTGGTCACCGCCGTGCCGGCCAACGGACCGTTGGGAATTCTCGCCGGAATCGCCGCTGCGGAGACGCTCTTCGTGCTGACGGGATGGATCGTGCTGTGGCCCATGGACGCGGCGACCACCCATCGCAACGTCCGGCGCGAGGAGTTCCGGCCCGTCGTCGAAGAGCTCGTCGTCGTCGCGGCCTCCCTGTGCGGACTGGTCGGCATCGTGGTGATGCTCCTGGCCGGCCACTCGGACCTGAGCCACGCCGCCGCCGCGACGGCGCTCTGCGGCGTGTTCATGGCCTGGGCGTCGCTCCACCTGATGTACGCCACCCGCTACGCGTACCTCTACTACCTGCCGACCGAGGGCGGGATCGACTTCAATTCCCCGGACCGGCCGAGGTACGTCGACTTCCTCTACTTCAGTTACAACCTCGGGATGACCTATCAGGTCTCCGACACCGGCGTCTCCAATTCCATGATCCGTGCGGTCGTCCTCCGGCACTGCCTGCTGTCCTATGTGTTCGGCGCCAGCATCCTGGCCACCACGATCAACCTCGTCGTCGGAATCGTCACCAGCTGATACGGGGGCTGCCCCCGTACGGTCACGCCGGCAAGGGCACCGGCCCCGGACCGACGCGCGGGTGACGGGCGGCGGCACCCACGGCCGGGGCCGCCCGGGGTGCCGCGCCCGGACACCGTCAGCGCAGCGCCTCGGGCAGCTCCTCCCGGTGGACGATGCCCAGACGCTGCGTGGCACGGGTCAGAGCCACGTACAGGTCACTGGCTCCGAACCCGGCGGGCTCCACGACCAGCACATGGTCGAATTCGAGCCCCTTGGCCTGCCGCGGGCCGAGCAGCACCACCGGCCGGGTCAGATCCGGCTCGGCACCGGCCGTGACTCCGTCCAGCGGAGCCGCGATCTCCTCGTGGAGCGCCCGCGGCGCGATCACCGCGAGGCGTCCCTCCCCGGGCATCAGCTCTGCGACCGCCTGCGCCACGGCACCCGCCAGGTCCTCCCCGGCGTCCCGCGTCCACGGCACCTCGCCGGTGGACCGCACCGAACCGGGCGGCTCGAAGGAAGGGTCCTCGGCCCGTACGACCCGGGCGGCCAGCTCCATGATCTCGGCGGGCGTGCGGTAGTTGACCTGGAGCCGGACGTGCTCGAAGCGGTCACCGACGTACGGCTCCAGGATCTTCTCCCACGAGCCGACACCGGCCTCCTCGGAGGTCTGCGCAGGGTCGCCGACCAGGGTCATCGAGCGGGTCGGCGAACGGCGCATCAGCAGCCGCCACGCCATCGGCGACAACTCCTGCGCCTCGTCGACGATGATGTGCCCGAACGTCCAGCACCGGTCCGCGGCGGCGCGCTCGGCCGCACTGCGGTGATCGGCCTCCTCCTGCCGCTCCGCCATCCGTTCGGCATCGACGATGTCGTGGGCGGCGAGGACCTCGGACTCCTCGTCCTCGAACTCGTACGTCTCCGAGCCCCTCGAAAGCTCCAGCACGCCCTGTGCGTACGCGATCCGCTCCTGGCGCTCGGCCTCGGCCGCCGCCCGCTCGGCACTGTCGTCGACCCCGAGGAGTTCCGCCGTCTCGTCGAGCAGGGGAACATCGGCGGGGGTCCATGTCCCGTCGCCGGGCGCGCGCCGGATGGCTTCGGCTTCCTCGTCCGTCATGTGCACGGGGTCGGCCAGATACTCGGTGAGGAACCCCTCCGGAGTGAGGGCCGGCCACAGCTCCTCGACGGCGGCGTGCACGTCCTCGTCGGCCGCGACGCCCTTGCCGAGCTGGGCGATGTCGTCGGGGCCGAGCAGGTTGGGACCGCCGTACGGGTCCGCGCCGAGCCGCTCGGTGAGCTGCGCGGTGAGGGCGTCGATGATCCGGAAGGCGAAGTGCGGACGGGCGAGATTGTGCGGCAGTCGGGTGTCGCGAGCCGCCTCCCGGGCCTCGTGGGCGATCTCCCGGTCGAGCACGAGGTCCCCGTCGTCGTGCGGGACGACCAGGGGCGCGCCGGGTTCGGGCAGCCGCTGCCGGTCGCGGACGGCGAGGGCGAGCGCCTCCGCCATCCGCGCACCGCCCTTGACGGCGGCGGCGCGGGGCGTGTCGGTGCCGCCGGCGTGGACCCCGGGGAAGAGTTCGGCCTGCGTGGCGAGCAGGACACCGGTCTCGCCGAGCGCGGGCAGTACCTCGCCGATGTAGTGCAGGAAGGCGGGGTTGGGGCCCACGATCAGGACGGCGCGCCTGGCGAGCAGCTCACGGTGCTCGTACAGGAGGAAGGCCGCCCGGTGCAGCGCCACCGCTGTCTTGCCGGTACCGGGGCCGCCCTCGACGACGAGGACCCCGCGGTGCGGGGCGCGGATGATGCGGTCCTGTTCCGCCTGGACGGTCCGCACGATGTCGCCCATGCGGCCGGTGCGGGCGGAGTTCAGGGCGGCGAGCAGTACGGCGTCGCCGCTCGGGTCCTCGAAACCGGTGCGCTCCCGGTCCCGGAGGTCGAGGATCTCGTCGTGCAGCTCGGTGACGGCGCGGCCCTCGGTGGTGATGTGCCTGCGCCGGCGCAGCCCCATGGGCGTGTGACCGGTGGCGAGGTAGAAGGGGCGGGCGACCGGCGCCCGCCAGTCGATCAGCAGAGGCGTGTGCGCGGTGTCGTCCTCGCGGATTCCGATACGGCCGATGTGGTGCGCGGTGCCGTCGGAGATATCGATGCGGCCGAAACACAAGGAGCCGTCCACCGCGTTCAGGGCGGCCAGCAGACCCGAGCGCTCGGCGACGAGCACATCGCGTTCGAGACGGGCCTGCAGGCCGGTTCCGACCGGCGTCAGCGCGTCCTCGACGTCCTGCGCGGCGACTCCGCGCAGGACGTCGACACGGTCGTAGAGCCGGTCGACGAATTCCTGCTCCTTCTGCAATTCGGCGCTTTCCCGATTTGACAAAATGGCTCCCTGCCGGATACGGTGTTTCTTAGTGGCCCAGTGTTGGGTTTTTTCTGTGAGAACACGGAACCACTTAATATACCCGGGAGAATCCCCGGCCCACAATTGCGGGCCGGGGATTTTCTGTGCTGTCGGTACCGCCGGTCCCGGTCCCGTATTCCGGGTGGCTCCTGCCCGCAAGGGTTCTCACCCCGACGTTGTTTCCGGTTTCGGTTCGTGTGGTCGTGGTTTCAGTTCCAGCGGTCCTGGTTGATGAAGCGGCTGAAGCCTCGCCAGGAGTTGGGTCCCATCGACGGCGCGCGGACGAGCGATGCGGCCACACGCCCGCCGATGAGCGGTCCGGTCCACGGACAGCCCGTAGACTCCGCGAATGGCGAAGTACTTCGACGTGCACCCCGAGAATCCTCAGCGGCGCACCATCAGCAGCGTGGCCGACAGCATCCGATCCGGCGCGCTCGTCGCGTACCCGACGGACTCCTGCTACGCACTGGGGTGCCGGCTGGGCAGCCGTGACGGCATCGGCCGGATCCGGTCGATCCGGCACCTCGACGACCGTCACCACTTCACGCTCGTGTGCCAGAACTTTGCCCAGCTCGGGCAGTTCGTGCACGTCGACAACGACGTGTTCCGGGCGATCAAGGCGGCGACGCCCGGCAGTTACACCTTCATCCTCCCCGCGACCAAAGAGGTGCCGCGCCAACTGCTGCACCCGAAGAAGAAGACGGTCGGAGTCCGGATCCCCGACCACGTGGTCGCTCAGGCGCTGCTCGCCGAACTCGGGGAACCGCTGCTCTCCAGCACCCTGCTCCTGCCCGACGAGGACGAGCCGCTGACACAGGGCTGGGAGATCAAGGAACGGCTCGACCACGTGGTGGACGCCGTCGTCGATTCGGGCGACTGCGGCACCGAGCCGACCACGGTCATCGACTTCTCCGGCGGCGAACCCGAGATCGTCCGCCGGGGAGCCGGTGACATCACGCGGTTCGAGTAGCCGCGTCGGGCAGCTGCCGCGCCGTCTTCCTGGACGCCTCGTCGAAGCGCTTCAGCACCAGGCGCGCCACGGCAGTCCTTCCTGCACACGCGCAACGGGCAGGCGGCGTATGTGGCGTTCCTCGGGTACTACGGCCTGTGCCTGGTGGTGACCTGGGCCTGCTGCCTGCGCCGCTCCGCGTGCCGGCTGCCGGGGTGTGATCGCGTCGCCGGGCGTGTGATCCTGCCGGATTCCTCCAGTGCGCGGTCGGGCGCATACTGGGAGGAACCGCACGATTGGAGGACGCCATGATCGTCCTCGGTGTCATTCTGCTGGTCATCGGCCTGGTGGCCGGAATCTCGATCCTGTGGACCATTGGCGTCGCGCTCGTCGTGATCGGTGCCATCCTGTGGATCCTGGGCGCCGTCGGGCACGCGGTGGGCGGTCGGCGCCACTACTGGTAGCGCTGTCGCACCGGCTGTCCGGGGTACGGGTCACAGCCCCGGGAACCGCCGCATGCGGACGTCGCAGTAGGTACGCAGCCCGTCGACCAGGGCGTGGATGGCGGAGCGGGCGCAGTGGGTGGCGTCCCAACCCGCGTACAGGGGGACCGTGAGCGGGCCGTCCGGTGTGCGCACGGTCAGTTCGGACAGACCAGCTCGGCGAGGGTGATGGTGGAGCGTCGGCTCCAGGGGTGATCGGCGGGGACCTGGGCGATGACCGGCGTACGGCCCAGGAACGCGGATTCCAGCGGGGCGGGGGTGGGAGTGGTGGAGACGCCGAGGTCCGCGTCGCTGCGCGACAGCGTATCGAAGACCTTGCTGGGGTCCTCCTGAATGGCGTCGCGCAGCGTGGGCCCCGCGCTGCCGCCGCCCGCCATGAAAGGGGCCAGCAGGTAGGCGACGGTGGAGGGGGCGGTCACCACCGTGAGTGCCGCCTGCTCTCCCTGCCCCATCGCGGACATCGTCTCGGCGGCCTGTTCGGCCCGGCGCACCAGGTCCTGGGCGATGGGACGGAAACGGCGGCCGGCCGCGTTCAGGGTCAGCGAACCAGGGCGGCGGGTGAACAGGGAAACCCTCAAGTCCTTCTCCAGTGCGCTCAGCCGGCGCGAGAGGGAGAGCTGGGCGATATGCACCCCGGGCTCGTGATCCGTCTGAAGGTCGAGGAGTCGGGCGACTTCGAGCGGGTCAAGGAGAGCGGCGACGTGGTGAAGCTCCCGATCGCCGAGGTGCTGCGCACCGACTGGCGAACGTTTCTGCTGGGCATCGGCGCCTCGATCATGGGCATCTCCGCCGCGTACTTCACCAATACGTTCGTGCTCTCCTGGACCACGAACGATCTGCACATGAACCGGCAGACGATGCTGTACGTGCTGCTCGCGCTCTCCGTGGTGCAGTTTCTTTGTGGCAGCCGCTCGCCGCGTTGATCTCCGAACGGGTCGGCGAGGCCAGGTTCATGGTGTGCTCGCTGCTCGCCAACGTCGTCGTCGCCGTCCCGATGTTCCTGCTGATCAATACGGCGCGGCCGGTCCTGGTGTTCTGCGGCATCGCCCTCGAGCCGGTGGAGGCGTCGTCGGGGTCCGTACTGCGGGAGCCGCGGGCGGCATCAGGGGTCGGGCAGGCGCTGGCCTCGCCCTGCTGGTCGTGGTTCTGCTGACGCTCGCGGCCCGAGTGCCCCAACTGCTCAGGTACAGCGGTGTGCACGTCCCGTAGCGCGGGGGTACCGGCCATCGGGTGTGGACCCGGCCCAGGGCGACGTGGACCCGGACCAGGAGCACGGCCGCGGCGGAACCTCTCCGCCGCGGCCGTACCCGTCGTCACCGACCGGGATCAGATCCGGAGCTCGCCGTCCCGGACCACCACTCGCCCACCGGCGATCACCAGCTGCCGGCGCGGCGTACGGACGAGGGCGTCCTGGACGTTCTCGGCGTCCAGCAGCACGACGTCCGCCCGCGCCCCCGCGACGATGTCGTGGGCGTCGCGGTGCACGAAGCCCGCCGCGCGCGTGGAGGCCAGCTCCACCGCGTAGGCCAGTTCCTCGTCGGTGCGCAGACCGTGGAGCCGGGCGAAGCCGAGCGCGACGCGCAGGAGGTCGCCGTCACCGTACGGCGACCACAGGTCCCGGATCCCGTCGGTGCCCAGGCCGATCGGGACACCGCGGTCCCGCATCCCGCGCCAGGGCAGCGGGGCGGTGCGGACCGGGGCCACGGTCGCCCAGGAGATACCGGCTTGCTCGCAGGCTTCGAGCAGGCTCTGCTGCCGGTTCGCCGGCAGCTCGCCCAGGGCGAAGCCGTGCGAGACCGTCACCTTGCCGTGCAGGCCCGTACGCAGGGTGCGATCGATGATGAGCTCGATCTGGAAGGCGCCGAGATCCCCTCCGTCGTGCAGATGGATATCGAGCCCGACGCCCCGCCGCTCCGCGATGCCGAAGAGGCCGTCGAGCTGCGCCACGGGGTCGCGGTCGATCGAAGCCGGGTCGAGGCCGCCGATGGCGGTCGCGCCGGCAGCAGCCGCCTGATCGAGGAGTTCCAGCACACCGGGGCGGCGCATCACGCCGTCCTGCGGGAATGCGACGATCTCCACCTCGATCGCACCGTCGAACGCGGCCACCGCCTCGCGGACCACCTCGATTCCGCGCAGTCCGACACCGAGGTCGACGTCCACGTGACTGCGTACCGCCGTCGTGCCGTGCCGGAGGAACTCGCCCAGCACGGCGGTGGTCGAGGACGGGCTGGGGATGCCGAGCCCGTCGCGCTCCGCGCGTTCGTGGGAGATGCGCCCCTGCGTCGTGGCCTCCCCGCCGTAGGAAACCCATGGTTGCCCCCACCAGCTCTTGTCGAGATGGGCGTGCGCGTTGATGAAGCCGGGCAGGGCGAGAAGCCCGCCGCCATCGAGGCGGTCACCGTCGCCGGCCGCCGTTCCGGCGGGCACCACGGAGAGGATCTCGGCGCCGGACATCACGATGTCCACGGGCGCCGCACCCCGGGGGCGGACGTTCGTCAGTATCACATGAGCCATGAAGCGATGGTATACCAAATGCTCTGGTGTCGGTCGGTCGGGTGACGGAGCCCGGCACCGCGCCGACGCGCGAGGGCGAGCGGCAGTGTGGCGAGGGAGAGCGCGGCCGTGACCATGAGCGCCAGGGGGAACGAGGCCGCCGTGGCGAGGTAGCCGACGAGGAGGGCGCCCACTCCCGTTCCGGCGTCGAACCCGATGTTCCACACGGCGCTCGCGACACCGCTGGACCGACGGTCGACGGCGGCGAAGGCGTCCACCAGGGTCAGGTTCTGGAGTCCGCCGTAGCTGACCCCGACCAGGGCCGTCCCGGCCAGCAGGGGGAACACGCCCGTCGCCTCCGGCGAGGTCACCGCCCAGGCGGTCAGGGCGAGCCCCGAGGCCGTGACGATCACGAGCGGCCACAGGAACGGCCGGGTGCCGTACCGGTCGGCCAGTGCCCCGAACCGCCAGCGGGAGACGGCCGCCGTCCCCGTCAGGAGCAGCAATCCGGCCAAGGTCGCGGTGGGGTCGCTGCTCATCTGCGGGGCGAAGGTGATCAGGGCGCCCCCGGCCGTCGTGACGCCGAGCAGGAGCAGCATCGGCCGGAGCAGCGGAAGGTACGCGGCGCGTCCGCCCGCCGTGCCGTCCCGGTGCGGTGGGTCCTCGGTCCCGGCCGGGTGCCGGCTCAGCCGGCGGGCGAGCCGCAGTGCGGGCAGCACGCCGAGCAGGGGCAGCGCACCGATCGCGAACACGACCTCGAAGCCGAGGTTCTCCGCAGCCCAGGGCGCGGTCGAGACCAGGATGAACTGAGGCCCCGCGATCGCCAGACCGTATGCCCCGACCGCCTTCCCGCGCCGGGCCGGCTCGACGAGTTCGGCGACGGCGCTCGCGCCGCAGACGGTGAGCACGCCGAACCCGAGTCCGCGCACCGCGGCGAGGGCGAGCACCACCCCGAGGTCCGCCGTCAGCAGGTGCGGGAGCGCGGGAACGCCGAGCAGGACCATCCCGCAGACCAGGGTGGTCCGCCAGCCGAGGCGGCGTATCGCCGTCGGAACGAGGGTCTGGGCGAGCACGGTGCAGAGCATCAGGACAGCGTTGACCGAACCGGCGCCGGCCGCGTCGGCGCCGCCGTGCACGGCCCAGAGCGGCGCGGTGGGCAGCAGCACCGCGAATCCCGAGAATCCCGTGGCCGTCAGGAGCAGCAGCGCGGGCATGCCCGGCGCGTTCCAGACCGTTTCCCGCGTGGCGGTGTCCGCCGGAGCGTTCCTCACTGGCTCGTGCCTCCGTGTCGCCGTCGACGGACCGGCTGTCGCGGCCGGTCGGCATGCGAGGGAGGGCCGCGCCGAGGCCGCCCACCGTGCACGAATGGTATACCGAATGCAGTGGAACTGTTAGCCTGGAGAGATGGGCACGGAGAGTGATAAGGGCACGGTGAACGAGTCGCAGACGGTCACGGAGGAGGACCGCGAGTTCCTCCTCCGTTGCGTCGACCTGGCACGTGAGGCGCTTACGGCCGGTGACGAGCCGTTCGGCTCGCTCCTCGTGGACGAACGCGGCACGGTCAGGTTCCACGACCGCAACAGGGTCAAGAACGGCGACGCGACCCGTCATCCGGAGTTCGAGATCGCGCGCTGGGCGGCCGAGAACCTGTCCCCGCAGGAGCGGCGGACGAGCGTCGTCTACACATCGGGCGAGCACTGCCCGATGTGCAGTGCGGCCCACGCCTGGGCCGGCCTGGGCCGCATCGTGTACGCGTCGAGCGCCGAGCAACTGGTGGCGTGGCGCCGGAGTTGGGGCTTCGACGTGGGACCGGTCGCGGCCCTCCCCATTCATGCCGTCGCTCCGGGCATCCCGGTGGCAGGCCCCGACCCGTCGCTCGCCGACGAGGTCCGCGCCCTGCATGCCCGGATGCTGGGCGTGGCCGCCGACAGTTAGGGTCTTTTGTCCGGATCAGGCCTGCTGGTCGTCGCGGGCGGCGTTCTTCTCCTTGATGCGCACCGCTTCCTTCCGGACCTCCGCCTGGGTGGCGCGTTCCTGCTGGAGCCAGTCGGGGGCTTCCTGCTTCAGCGCGTCGATCTGCTCCGTCGTGAGGGCTTCGGTGATTCCGCCACGGGCGAGGCCCGAGATCGAGACACCCAGCTTCGCGGCGACCACCGGCCGGGGGTGCGGGCCATTGCGTCGCAGTTCCTGCAGCCACTCGGGCGGATCGGCCTGCAGTGCGTTGAGCTCGGTGCGCGAGACGACACCCTCCTGGAACTCGGCGGGGGTGGCCTCGAGGTACACACCCAGTTTCTTTGCCGCGGTTGCGGGCTTCATCGTCTGGGCGGTCTTGTGCGACGTCATGAGGACAAGGGTATCGAGCATGTGCGCTACCTCTGACCAGGGCCGGTAACCTGGCGGAGTGACAAGCTCGGAAGAAACCCCTTCGTTCCGGCTCGCGTACGTCCCGGGGGTGACACCCGGAAAGTGGGTGCGGATCTGGAACGAGCGGCTGCCCGACGTCCCGCTGACCCTCGTGGGGGTGTCGGCCGCCGAGGCGCCCGACGTGCTGCGGGGCCGTGACGCCGACGCCGGTCTGGTGCGCCTGCCGATCGACCGGACGGCCCTCAGCGCCATCCCCCTCTACGCCGAGACGACCGTGGTCGTGGTCCCGAAGGACCACATCATGGCGACGGTCGACGAGGTCTCCGCCGCGGACCTGGCCGATGACATCGTGCTGCACCCCCTCGACGACACCCTCGACTGGGAGCAGCGCCCGGGGCGGCCCGCCATCGAGCGCCCCGCCACCACCGCGGACGCCGTCGAGCTGGTGGCGGCGGGGGTGGGGCTGCTCGTCGTACCGCAGTCGCTCGCCCGCCTCCACCACCGCAAGGACCTCACGTACCGGCCGGTGTCGGACGCCCCCGAATCACGCGTCGCGCTGTCCTGGCTGGAGGACGAGACCACCGATCTGGTGGAGGAGTTCATCGGGATCGTCCGAGGGAGGACCGTCAACAGCACGAGGGGCCGAGCGAGGCCCCAGGCGCAGCCGAAGGGCAAGCGCGCCGACTCGGACGGTGCGCGGCGAAAGCCCGCAGCGGGCAGGGCGACCGGCGGATCCACCGGCAAGTCGGGCGGCAGAGCGGCCGGGAAGAACCCGCGGAGCGGCTCCGGCGGCCCCAAGGCCGCCAAACGCGGCAAACCCCGCCGCCGGTCGTAGGGCGTATCCGCGAGGGCCCGCCCGGCCCGGTCCCGTCTCAGCGCCTGCGCCGCACCTTCGGTTCCGGTACGAGACGCATGACGCCGTTGAGCAGATGGTCGACCAGGTCGTGCGAGGGCTTGTCCGTGAGGTTGGTGAGCAGCCGGGCCAGGGTGTTGAGCAGGAACGGCGACCCCATGACGTAACGGTTGAGGACCGGCTGGAAACCGGAACGGCTGAAGACCAGATCGGCGGCCGTGTTGCCGAGACGGTAGTAGCGCCCCCAGCGGCGGTTCATCTCGACGGGGTAGCCGTGCAGCACCTGCTCGCGCCGGGGGCCCCGGGGAAGGGCGAGGGCCAGCGTGGCGGTCTCGGCGGCGACCTCGCCCGCCTCCATGGCCTGGCCGATCCCCTCGCCGTTCCAGGGACTGATCATGCCCCCGGAGTCGCCGACGAGCAGGAGTCCGCGGGTGTAGAGGGGATGACGGTTGAAGCCCAGCGGAAGGGCCGCGCTGCGGACCGGGCCCTCCGCGTTCTCCTCGCGCAGTCCCCAGGCCTCGGGCGTACGGGCCAGCCACTCGTCCAGGGTGGCGCGCAGGTCCGCCTTTCCGTGCCGTCGGTGCGGCAGCGCACCGAGACCGACGTTGACGCGGCCGTCGCCCATGGGGAAGATCCAGCCGTATCCGGGCAGGTGGTGATCGCTCCCGGGGAACCGGAGGTCGGCCCACAGCTCCAGATACTCCTCCGCGGAGCGCTCGGGGCTGCGGTAGTAGCGGCGGGCGGCCGTCGCGATCTGCCTGTTCCTGTCCCGCTGCAGACCCATGGCGAGGGCGAGGCGGGCGGAGGCGCCGTCGGCGGCGATCACGATCGGCGCGTGGAAGGTCAGGGGCTCCTTCTCCGTGGTCGTGGCGGTGACACCGGTGATGCGGCCGGCCCGGTCGGTCAGCGGCTCGGTCACCTTCACGCCGCTGCGCAGCCGAGCTCCGGCGGCGACGGCGTGCCGGGCGAGGATGTCGTCGAAATCGTGCCGGCTGCGCGAAAGGCCGAAGTCCGGGTATCGGCCGAGCGCGGGCCAGTCGATGTGCACCTGGTGGTCCCCGGCCACCCATCGCATACCGCGTGAGCGCGTCCATCCTGAAGCCTTGATGTCGACGCCCATCCTGATGAGTTGGTGCACCGCACGCGGAGTCAGGCCGTCCCCGCACACCTTCTCCCGGGGGAAGTGGGACTTCTCCAGCAGCAGGACATCGACACCCGCCCTGGCGAGGTGGAAGGCCGCGGCCGATCCCGCGGGCCCCGCCCCCACCACGATCACCTGGGCCTCCTCATCCGGGCGGTGGTCGGACCGGGCGTCCGACGGAGACCGGTCTGGCGTCGTTTCCCGCATCGGGAACCCCTTCCTGGAGCCGGTGCCGTACCGGGGACGGCAGCCATCCGCATCATCATCGATCAAGGGCGGCCGGTGCGGAACCCGCCGCACGCCGAGGCCCGGTCCCGTCCCGGCCCGCCCCTCCGCCGCACGTGTTCCGTCGCCCCTTCCCGCCAGCACCGTTCTGCCGCCGCAAGGAGTGCCGTATGAGCACCATGGACGTCCCCTCGGAAGCCGAGTCGGAGATCCCCCGCACCGCGGCCACGGGCCGGGAAGGCCGCGGCGCCGGGGATGACCTGGATCACCCTGGCGCTGATGACCACCGCCTCGGTGGCCGGCCTGCGGTCCGCCCCGACGATGGCCGTGTACAGGCCGGCCTGCGTCTTCCTCTATGTCGTCCCGGCGATCGTGTTCCTGATGCCGACGGCGCTGGTCTCCGCCGAGCTGGCGTCGGGGTGGAACGGCGGTGTCTACCGCTGGGTGAGCGAGGGGCTGTCGAAGCCGCTCGGATTCCTCGCCGTGTGGTGCCAGTTCGCGATGACGATCTTCTACTACCCGAGCCTGCTCGCGTACGTCGCCGGCACCATCGCCTAAGTCATCGATCCGAGGCTGGCCGGCAGGGTTGCGGCGGGCCCGGCCCAGCAGCATGGCCAGTGCCACGAGCCGCTGCTGCACGCCGTCGTGCAGATCGCGTTCGATGCGCCTGCGTTCCGCGTCGACCGCCCGGAGCACCGAGGCCCGGCTGGCGGCGAGTTCGGCGATGCGCCGCTCCAGCAACTCCCGCTCGGAGGGCCCGAAATGATCGCGTGCCAACCGGGTGTCGAGTGCGTTCAGCGAGAAGAGACCCTGGAGGTCGAGGAAGAGGAGGACGCCGCCGAGTACCGCCTGGGGCAGCAGGCCCTGCCAGTCGGTGGGGTCGCGGGCCACCTCCGCGGCGAGCAGTCCGGCCAGTACGGCCCCGTATCCCAGCAGCGCGAGCACCCCGGCGTACAGTGCCCCGGCGCCGGGGCGGGCGGCCAGATAGCGAAGGACATCCCGGTCGGACGCGTGGTGGGCGGGGAACACGTCGCCGAAGAAGACACTGCGGCGGAGCCGTTCCAGGCCGGTGAGCCCCCGCGCCCCGGCGCTCAGCAGGGCCAGAGCGCGCAGCCGGGTACGGGGCCACAGGACGAACGGCAGCGACAGGCCGCCCGGTACGGCGAAGTACAGCAGTCCGGTCAGGGCGGTGCAGCAGCCGAGCAGTGCGCCCGCGGCTCTGCGGAACCATGGCCGAGGGTGCGCCACAGGGGCGCCCGTCTCGTCGCGCCGCAGGTCGGGCAGGTCTGGAAGATGGCCGGTCGTACCGTCCGCGGAGTCCCCCTGCACGGTTGCCGACCCCCGGGTCTCTCGTTCGGACCATGCCGGGCTCGCGTGCCCCGGCACCGCGCCTCGCCGCGTTGTCGTCGGTCGCCATGACTCCGCCATGACGCCCACCTCCGCCTTGCGATCCACAGCACCGGACCTCGCTCCCTGATCCGGCCTGATCCGAACGAGAGACCCTAGCCGCGCGGCATGCTCACGGCAAGATCCTTCCGGCCGGGCAGGCGCGACCGCAGGAGTGCGGGGCTTCGGCGTCGGGCTCACGGGACCCGGCGGTGTTGTGCCCGGCCACGGGGTCGCAGGCGCATGGCCACGTACCCGGCGAGGGCGACCAGGACCAGGACGAGAACGGCCTTGGACAGGACCCCGACGTAGGTCTCCACCAGATCCCACCGGTCGCCGAGCCAGTAACCGGCCATCACGAGCACCGAGTTCCACAGCAGGCTGCCCGCGGCGGTCAGCGTCACGAAGAGCGGCAGCGACATGCGCTCCACACCGGCCGGCACGGAGATGAGACTGCGGAAGATCGGCACCATGCGGCCGAGGAGCACGGCCTTGGTGCCGTGCCGGGCGAACCACTGTTCCGTACGCTCCAGATCGGAACCCTTCACCAGCGGAAGCCTCGCCCAGATCGCATGCATGCGGTCGCGGCCGAAGAGCATTCCGATCCAGTACAGAACCACCGCGCCGACCACCGAACCCAGGGTGGTCCAGAAGAGCGCGGAGGCCAGACCGATGACACCCTGCCCCGCCGCGAACCCGGTCAGCGGGAGGATGACCTCGCTGGGCAGCGGCGGAAAGAGGTTCTCCAGGGCGATGGCGAGGCCGGCTCCCGGACCTCCCATCGTGTCGACGAGGCCGGCCGCCCAGCCCGCCACACCGCCCGCGGGTTCTTGGGGGAGACCCAGAATGACGAAATCCATGAACTGACTCCTGGCCGTTGTGGTGAGGCGCGAGAAGTCCGCCGCGCCTCACCGGCAACGCTAGGAATCGACGACCGGCGCCGGTACGGGGGTTGCCGTCGAACCGGCTACGGTTCTCCGCACCCGCCACCCTGCGGTTTTCCGTAATCCCGGCGTCGCGCCGACGAGATGGCCGGGTCCGCAGGTCATCTCACTTCTGGGCGAAGACGATCCAGACCTGGCCCGGGGCGAAGGTCATCGGCTTGTCGTCCCGGGTGGTGAAGGAGGTCGTGGAGCCGGCCGCGGGCCGTGACCAACGGACGTCGTACTCCTTGCCGTCGCGCAGCACCAGGGCGGAGCCGGAGCCCACGGTCTCGGTGTACGGGGACGTGCTGCCCCACCGGTCCCGGAACAGCGAGGGGCGCACGGTGACGTACTGCACCACCACATCGGCCGCGCCGAGCCGGGCGCCTTCGGCGGTACGGGCCGGTGTGCCGTCCATGGACACGAGCCACCGGCTCCGCTCGGCCGACCAGGTGAACGCGAAGCTCGCCGCCGGATAGCGGACCGTGCGACCGGCGACGCTCCTGCCGCCCGGCACGGCGGCGGCGAAACGCAGCCCGATGTCCGAGGCCGCGTTCGCACCGGTGGTGGCGTGCGGCGTCCTGCCGGTGCGCAGATAGAGGTTGTGCGGTGCCGGGCGGCCGGTGTCGCGGAAGTACGCGTTCGGATCCTTCTCGGGGGACACCGGGTCCAACGGGGCCGCCGCGATGGCCGGGAGTAGCTTGGACTGGGCCCCGGAGAAGGCGAGCGTCGGCCGGTCGAACTGGCGGAGCAGCTCCAGGTCCGACTCCCGGGCGCTGCGCACCGGGCCGACCACGGTCGGCAGCCTGGACGAATAGGCGGCCAGTATGCGGCTGAGACCGGCCTCGACCTGCTCCACGTAGATGATGTCCGCCTTGTCGAGCCCGGTCTGCGGGCGGGCGGGGCCGACGTTGTCGATCTTCACGGCGAGCACATGGGCGCGCGATCCGGCGGACGTGGGCGTGACGGGGCCGCTCGGCGAGGAGGCCGTTCCCCCACCGCCGCCCCGGCAGCCGGCCAGCGCGGCGACGAGCAGCGCCAGCGCGACCGCTGACACCGCGACCGGTCTCTTCGTCCGGGATGCGTGCATGGCGGCCGTCCCTTCCGCATCGGCCGACGCGACGCCTCCGGCTACTGCCGCTCGCCGCGACGGCTCCCCGCCCATCATCACGCAGAGGGAGGCTCCGTGGGTTCCCACCGACAGGGCACGGCGCGGCCCCCGCCTTGGACAGCGGCGCGCCGGGACCCCGCGCTCAGTACGGCAGCGGGCGGCCGGACGGGGTCCTCAGATCGAGGGGCGGCGGCCGGGACGGCAGCTGCGGTCGTCGGACGATCCTGATGCGGCCCACTGCCACCACCCCCGGTCGGTCACCCGTCATATGCCCGGCGGACGACCCGTTCATGCGGCTCCTCCGTGAATCGTCCGGGCCACCGGGCGTAATCGGCCACCGCGCCCCATCCCGCAGGCAAACCAAGGGATATGACGGATCGTCGGATCGGGTGGTGCCACCGCGTAACGGGAGGGAACGGGAAGGCGCCATCTTTCCGACGCACAGGGGACAGCGCGCACACGCGCTCGCTATCCTCCCGGCTATGAGCCATGAGCGTGGCACGGGTGGGGCATCCGGCGGGGTTCCGCGGAGTTCCGGGTGACCGAGGGCATGGGCCCCGCGCCGGATGCCCGCACCGCAGAGGTGTGGCGTGCCTTCGGCACCTGTTTGCGTCAGTGGCGCAGGCGCGCCGGGCTCACCCAGGCCCAGGTGGGTGCCCGCGTCGGATACGACCACACCGCGATCAGCAAACTGGAGCACGGCACCCGCCGGACACCGCTGCCGCTGGCCCGCAGGCTGGACGAGCTGATGTCGGCGGGCGGCGCGCTCCTCGCCGCCTGCGAGGCGGCGGAGGCCGCGGGCGCGGGCGGCACGGGCGAGGAGGGTGCGAGAACGCGCCCCGCACCGGCCCCCGCACGGCAGGGCCCCCTGCCCGGGGAGCCCGCGGGAAGCACCCTGCTCGCGATGCTGCCGCCGGACACCGTCCTGCCCAGCCGCCTGCCCAGCTACGGGCTGATGTGTCCGGTGCACGGCCGTGACGGCTGCACCGTCCCCGTACTCGCCGATGTCGTCGCCCTGCACTCGGCCTTCTGCTCGCTCGGCCCGGCCACCGTGGCGTGCCCGGCGCTGGACATCGACACGGTGCATGCCCTGACGGCGCTGCTCGCCGTCTGCCTGCGGGCCGACGAGGAGCGCGCCTGGCCCGGAGCGACCGTCGTGGTCGAGCGCACCCTGCACGCGATGCTCCGTTGGATGGCCCTGCCCGCGGCCCCGTACCAACGCCAACTCGCGCCGCTGGCGGCCGAGTACGCGCAGTCCGCCGGCTGCCTGCGACTGCTGTGGGGCCGCAACGCGACGGCGATGGCCTGGCTCGACCGGTCGCTGGTCTGGGCCGGGCTGGCCGGTCACATCGGAACGGAGGTGGCCGCGCTCAGCGACATGAGCACTCTGGCGCGGCTGGAGGGCGACGGCCCGTCCGCCCTCGCCTACGGAGGCGCGATCCGGCAGGCCGCCGCCGGCCGGTACTGGGCGGGTGCGATGAGCGATCTGTACCTGGCGCGCGGACACGCGGTACGGGGCGACGCGCGGCAGACCCTGGGCCACATCGACCGTGCCTGGTCGCAGCTGGACCGGGTCGGCGAGCAGGATGAGACGGAGGCGCCCTGGCTGTCCGTCGCCTCCGTGCGCCTGCGGGTGGAGTCGGGTGCCGCCGGAGCGCTGCGCGACCTCGCCGCGGCGACCGGGGACCGGCGACTTGCGCTGCGCGCGGTCGGGGCGGCCCGCACCGCGCTGGGTCTGCTCCCGCCCGGGATGCATTCGGCGCGGATGCTGTTCCTGGTACGGATGGCGGACGCCCATGCCTGCGCCCAGGACCCGCAGGCGGCGATCGCCATCGCGGGACCGGTCCTGGACACCACCGAGGTCACCGCCTCGACACTGCTCGGCCAGGAACTGCGCGGCCTGCACAGCCGGTTGGCAGCCCGGCACGACAACCTGCCGGAGACCGACGACTTCACCCGCCGGCTGGCGGCCGTGGTCCGCTGAGACACCGGAGGCGGGACGTGTGTGCACACGCCCCGCCCCGGATGGCACACCGGCGGAGGATCAGCCGACGTTCAGCGTCACGTCGTCCACGACGAAGCTGGTCTGCAGATAGGCGTCCTCACTGCTGGTGAATCCGAGGGTGACCGTCTGGCCGGCGAAGGCGCCGACATCGACGGTCTTCTGGGCGTAGGAACCCGCGGCGTCCGCGTTGGAGTACGTCGCGAGCGTCTTGGTGCCCAGCTTCACGGTGAACGTGTCGTACGCGGTCGGGTCGCCCGCCGACTCGTCCGTGTCGGTGCGCAGATAGAACGACAGTTTGTACGTCGAGCAGCCCGACGGAATGGTCAGCGACTGCGAGGCCGTGTCCGAGTGCGTGGATCCCCAGCCCCCGAACCAGGCCGTGTACGCGCCCGTGTGGGCCGGCTTCTCCGACGTCCGGTTGTTGATCACACCGTCCGTCTGGGTCCACGGTGCGACACCGTTCTCGAAGCCGCCGTTGACGACGACCTGCCGGGCCTGGCAGGTGCCGCCGCCACCGACGACGAGCGAGTACGTGGTGGCGTGGGTGGCCGTGCCGGTCCCGGTCACCGTGATGGTGTATGTGCCCGCCGCGGCCTGGGCCCCGGCGGAAACGGTCATCGTCGAGGAGGAGCCCGACTGCACGGACGCCGGGGCGAACGAGACGGTGACCCCGCTCGGCGCGCCGGAGGCCGTCAGCTTCACGGTCTGCGCGGAGCCGCCGGTGGTCGCGGTGGACACGCTCGCGGTGACCGAGCCGCCCGGCTGGACGTTGCCGGTGACCGGCTTCACCGAGACGGAGAAGTCGTCGGCGGGCGCGGTGGTGCCGACCGAGGTCTTCCACACGGTGTACGCGACGCCGTCGGCGCTGCGGTCGAGCGCGGTCGCGTTGATGTTGGCCGTGGTGTCACAGGACGAGTGGTAGCAGGAGTCGTAGGAACGGCCCGCCGTGCCGCCCCACTTGGCGGCCTGAGCCGAGGTCTTGGTGTCGCTGGCGCCGGTCGCGTAGCCCGAGGTGGGGATGCCGCCCTGCTGGAAGGAGTAGTCGTCCGACCGGCCCTGGCCCTCGACGTTCTCCTCCGGCGAGAGGTTCAGCGAGTCCCAGTACTCCTTCATCGGCGCCGAGGCGGCCGAGTTCACGTTGTTGATGAAGTAGCCGGCGTTGGTCGAGGCCACCATGTCGAAGTTGTAGTACGCCTTGATGGCGCCGCGCTGGGCCGCGCTGAGCTGGCCGACGTAGTACTCGGAGCCCTGGAGGCCCTGCTCCTCGCCGTTCCACCAGGCGAAGCGGACGTGCTTCGTCATGGTGGGGTTCCGCTGGGCCAGCGCGAGGGCGTTCTCCAGCAGGGTGGCCGAGCCCGAGCCGTTGTCGTTGATGCCGGGGCCGGCCGAGACGCCGTCCAGGTGGGCGCCGAACATGATCGTCTGGTCGGTCGGGCCGCCCGGCCAGTCGGCGATGAGGTTGTTGCCCTGGTAGGTGCAGCTGGTGCAGGTCTGCTCGCTGACGGTGTAGCCGGCGGCCTGCAGCTTGCTCTTCACATAGGCGACGGAGGCCGTGTAACCGGCGCTGCCGGCCCGGCGGTTGCCGCCGTTCTGGGTGGCGATGGTGTTCAGCTGAGTGAGGTGCGCCTGCACGTTGGCGACGCTGATGTCCGGTGCGCCGCCGCCGGGGTTGCCGCCGCCGTTGTCGACGGTCAGGGTGTACTGCGCGGTGTGGCTCTGGGTGCCGTCACCCTTCACCGTGAAGGTGTACGCGCCGGGCGCGGCGTTCGAGGACGCCGACATGGTCATCGTCGAGGAGGCTCCGGCCTGCACCGACGACGGGCTGAAGGTCGCGGTGACACCGCTGGGCAGACCGCTCGCCGTCAGGCCGACCGCCTGCGCGCTCCCGGAGCTGACCGAGGTCCGCACCGTGGCCGTCACCGAACTGCCCGGCTTCACGGAGCCTGACGCCGGGTCCAGGGACATCGTGAAGTCGTTGTTGCCGCTGGGCGTACAGGCGGGGTCGCCGCTCTGCGCGGGAACGCTGATGGCGTCCCAGGCGGCCTTGGTCCGGTCGAAGAGCACACAGCCCGGGTCGAGGTTCTTCGCGGCGGTCAGCGTGGCCGTGCGGTAGCGCTTGTAGGTCATCCCGCTCGTCTTCAGCAGCATGCCGCCGTAGAAGACCTTGCCCGCGCTCTGGATGCCGACACCGGTGACCGAGGAGCTGTTGCAGGTGGGGCTGGACGGCTTGCCGCCGCCGGGGTTCGAACCCTCGGCCAGCAGATAGAACCAGTGGTTGAGCGGACCGGCCGCGGCGTGCTCCTCGGTGTTGGGTATCGAGGAGCTGTAGCAGTTCGGGTCGCCGATCTGCCCCGGGTTGTACATGATCCGGATCGGCCCGTTGCCGACCAGGTTGATCTTCTCGCCGACGGTGTAGTCGGGGTCGTCGTACGGCGCCGGCTCATTGGTGTACGCCTCGGTCAGGGCGCCCATGATGTCGCCCGTGGCCTCACCGAGACCGGACTCGTTGTTGGCACCGCCGGGCGTGTACTGGTCGATGCCGTGGCCGAACTCGTGGCCCACCACGTCGATCGCGCCGATCCACTGGTTGGCGTTGTTGTGGCCGATGGAGACCGAGGAGCCGTCCCAGTAGGCGTTGACGTCGTTCAGCCCGACCTCGACCGGCCAGCTGCCGCCGTTGCCGTTGTGTCCGTTGCGGCCGAGCCAGTCCTTGAGCATGTTCCACTCGTGCTGCGCCGCCCACATGACGTCGACGCAGCCGGTCTCCTTGCTGGAGGCGTTGCCGGTGCCCCAGGAGTCACTGGACTTGCTGAAGACACTGCCCGTGCTGTAGTCGGCGCAGCTCAGGCCGGGCCGGTTCGGGTCACGCAGCGAATAGCTGCTGCCGGACGCGGTGGTGTCGATGGCCAGCGGTGACGGGCCGTTCCACTGGCTGTTCCCGGTGCCCGCCTTGACGTCGTCGTAGCTGTCGAGCACCTTGCCGGTGCCCGCGTCGACGAAGACATGCAGCCGGCTGGGGGATTTGGCGGTGCGCCCGGTGAGTACCGTCTCCCAGGCCAGCCGGGAGGACTTGTCCGTGGCACGGACCACGAGCCGGTGCGATTCCACCCGCTGCACCGTGCGGAGCTTCTTGCGGGCGGTGGTCTCGGCCGCCCCGGCGGAAATGGTCGGTGTGGTCGGCACGTTGATCCGGCGGGACACCGCGGACTGGGTGCCGCGGACCCGGCCCTCGGAGTCGGCCACCACGACGGCGTCCCCGCCGACGACCGGCAGCCCGCGGTAGGTGCGCTGGTACGCGACGGAGTACAGACCCTTGACCCAAGGGGTCACCATCTGTCTCTCGTACCGCTCTTCGGGCCCCTTCGCCAGGGTGTCGAGACCACTGGCGGCGGCCCGGTCGGCCGCCGACACGGCGGCCGAGAGCGCGCTCGGGGCGGGCGGGGACGGTTCGGCGGATGCAGACTGCCCGCCGGTGACGACCAGCATTCCGGCGAGGACGGCCAGGGTCGTCCCGGCCGTCATCGGTCTGAGTTTCATCGAGGCTCCTTGATTCGGGGGGCCTCGATCACGGGCAGCCGCGTACCATGACGCACTTGCCCGGCCGTGGTCGGCCGCCCGCGCCCCCGGTGTCCGTGATCGAGCGACCGAACACTCACACGTCGTCATGGACTCGTCAACGAACTGCGGGGGGTGCCGGGGGACTTGGCAAGTTTGGTCAAGCCGCGGTGGTGGGATCGCACAACGTCGGTGCTGTGCGCGGCGGTTACTCCAGTCCGGAGATCGTGAACACCGTGCGCGCGTGCCTGCGGTCGATGCGGTCGGACAGCTGTCGCAGTGCCGTCACTCCGCATCGCAGCGTCCCGCGCTCCACGCAGCCGCGGGCATCCTCGTCCAGTCGGTGCCACAGAGCCGGATTCGCGAGGAACACCTCCGGGTCGACCTCGACCCGGCAGCCGTCGGCGTCACGGAGCACCAGGCGCTGGGCCACGCCGTCCGACCAGCGCACCGATACGAGCCGGTCGGTGCGCACGGTCCGCTCGCGCAACAGGCCCCGGCAGGAGAGCCGGCCGACGCCCGCCCGGACCCGCGGTGGCACCAGGACCGCGCACAACAGGGCGGCCAGCCCGGTCCACAACAGGGCGCGCGGCCAGCTGAGACGACCGGCGGCCGCGTCGACAGCCAGCAGCAGCCCGAGCAGCGCCACGGAGCAGTGGATCGCGAAACGCAGGTCGGCGGCCCAGCCGTGGTCATCGGCGGTCATGCCGGAGGGAGGCGGTCGCAAGCCGTGAGGGCCGGGAGTGCTCCGGGTGATGTGGCGTCGCATGGCAGTGACGCTAAGCGCGACCGCCGGTCCCGACGGCGTCCGTTGACGAAGCGCTGACGTCGGGGTGGAGGGTCCTGACGGTTGCTTGACGCATGGGCCGCAGGCCGTGAATGAGGCTGTACAGAACAGGTGCCCGCCATTATCCTGCACGCATGGCAAGATCTGACGAGAAGACAGTTCTCATAATCAACGTACCAGGGGCGGCGATTGATTGCAAGTCTGCCTGGTGGGCGGAGCTCCACAGCCCCGACGGAGCCGACTGCGGGATACGGACGGAAAGGCTCGGATCATGACCACGGAGACCCTTGCGGCAGCAGCGGCGGGCACCTGGCTGCTCGGCGACCTCACGGTCAACCGCATCGGATTCGGCGCCATGCGCCTGACGCAGAAGGGCGCGGCGTTCGACGACGACGCGGCCCCGAGCGACCGCGACCGGGCCATCGCCGTGCTGCGCCGCGCGGTGGAGCTCGGCGTCAACCACATCGACACGGCGGCTTTCTACTTCTCGTCGCTGCGCTCCGCGAACGAGCTGATCAACCGGGCACTGGGGCCCTACCCGGACGACCTGGCCATCACCACCAAGGTCGGGCCGGGCCGTGACCCCTCCGGTGACTGGCTGCCCTGGGCCCGGCCCGAACAGCTGCGGGGGCAGGTCGAGGAGAATCTCCGTCAGCTCGGCCGTGACCACCTGGACGTGGTGAACCTGCGCACCTACGGGCCCGCCCCGATCGCCGAGCACTTCGGCGTGCTGGCCGAGCTGCGCGGGAAGGGGCTCATCCGCCACCTCGGTCTCTCCAACGTCCGGCCGGCACAGCTCGCCGAGGCGCAGGCGATCGCACCCGTCGTCTGCGTGCAGAACCGGTTCGCGGTCGACTCGTCCCTTCCCGGCTCGTCGAAGATGCTCCGGATCTGCGGCGAAGAGGGAATTGCCTTCGTGCCCTTCTTCTCCATCGCGGGGGAGGGGCGCGAGGCGGGGCCCGTCGGGTCGGAACGACCGGAGATCCTCGCGGTGGCCCGCGCCCACGGGGTCTCGTCCGTTCAGGTCCGGCTGGCGTGGACGCTGCATCAGGGCTCCCATGTGCTGGCCATCCCGGGCACCGGAAATCCGGCCCATCTGGAGGCCAATGTGGCCGCCGGTGCGCTGCGGCTCACGCCGGAGGAACTGACCCTGCTGCAACAGGGCCTGTGCGCCGCTGTTGCTCCGCAGGCGGGCCTGTCCGCCGCCGTAGCTCCGCAGGCGCGGTGACGGAGTCAGTCCTCCTCGTCGCCCTCCTCGTCCTGTGCCGGCTGCTCCGGTGCGGACGAGGGGGCGTTCGACTGCGGCCCGGTGGTCGCGGTCGGGCCGGAGTCGGGGGTGTCGGGTGAGCCGGAGTCCGGGGAGAACAGGGTCATCCCCAGGTACACGGCCGCGATGAAGGCGACCGTACCGGCGATGGCGCTCGCCACCCTGGGCCGGCGCCTGATCGCGTCCCGGGCGCCGGAACCCCGCCGGGCGGGTGCGGCCCGTTCCGCCGGGCGGCGTCTGCGGCCGCCGGACTGCGGCAGCCGATACGTCGTCATGCCCGGGCCCTGCTCGGCGGAGCCGGCCGTCGGGGCGGGGCCGTACGCGGGCGCGGCTGCCGGGGTGCGCGGAATGCCCGTCCCCGCGGGTGCGGGAACGTGCGGAGCGCCGGTCGCCGCGGGCGGGGCCGGGGCGTACATCGGCAGGGGCTCCGGCTGCCCACGCCAGGCATCGCCCTGGAACCACTCGGCGACCTGCTGGGCGCCGGGCCGGTCCTCGGGCTGCTTCGCGAGCAGCCCCAGCAGGTAGGAGTCGAAGGCCGGGGACAGGTCGACACCCCGCTGTCTGAGCGGTACGGGCGGCGTATCGACATGTTGATAGAGCGTGGCGGTCGCCGTGTCCGAGCGGAACGGCGGATCTCCCAACAGGAGCTGGTAGATCACACAGCCGAGGGAGTACATGTCGGACGCCGCACCGGCCGTACGGCCCAGGGCACGCTCCGGGGCGAGATAGAGACTGGTGCCGACGATCTGTCCCGTCGTGGTCAGCGCGGCGGACGGGTCGTCGACGAACTGGGCGATGCCGAAGTCGCCGATCTTGACGGACCCCTCGGCGTTCAGCATCAGGTTCCCGGGCTTGATGTCACGGTGCACGATGCCCTGGCGATGGGCGGCGGCGAGACCCGCGGCCGCCTGCCCGGCGATCCGGGCGACCTGCTCGGCGCCGAGCCGCTCCTCGGCCGCGAGGAGATCGCCCAGGCTCCTGCCCTCGACGAGCTCCATCACGAGGAAGAAGCGGTCCTCCCAGGCCCCGAAGTCGAACACGGCCACCAGATGAGGGTGGCTCAGGCGGGCCGCGGTCTGCGCCTCCAGCCGGAACCGGGCGGTGGCCGACTCGTCCGCGTGACCGCCCAGCAGCAGCTTCACGGCGACCGCTCTGCCGAGCACTTCGTCCGCGGCACGCCACACCTCGCCCATGCCGCCGCGGCCGATGGGGGAAATCAACCGGTACCGACCAGCTACCAGCACCTGTGCACCAATCTCGAATTGTGGGCCGCTTCTGCTGCCACGGCGGCGACCCGACCGGGATCGGGGCGAGGTGGGGGGCGCGCGGCAAGATCAGGATATCGGGCCGCTGGACCTCGTGGTCCCGTCGAGTGCCCCGCCGTCCCCGCCGGGCTCCGGCGGGCGGGGACGAACCGTGTGTTTTCCCGTCGGCCTCGGTCCTCTCACCAGGTGTCGGCGAACGGACGGCGGCTGCCGGGCGGGGCGGCCGCGGCGGTGCCCTCCGGTTCGCGGCCGTCCAGCGCGGAGAGGATCCAGGCGCCGCCCTCGATCACCACCGGGCCGCCCATGCCGATGGTGGCCTCCGGCGTCGCGATCACCACGTCGCAGCAGCCGAGCAACGCCGCGTTCCCCGCGAAGCACCGTCCCGACACGATGCCGACCAGCGGGACGCGACCGCTGAGGCGGCCCATCTGGTGGAACGTCGTCACATCGAGGCCCGCGACCGCCGTGGTGTCCGTGTCGCCGGGCCGCGGCCGTACTCGACGCCATCGGCAGATACTGGGTGACGACCATGGCCGGGACCGTCGAGAACTACCTCGAACTCCTCGGTCTGCTCGAAGCGGCCGACGGGCCGCGCCCCGACCTCAGCAGCCTCACCGCCCCGCTCACCGTCTCCTTCGTCCGCAAGCTCACCCCCGCGCTGCGGTCCCGCTGGCGCGAGGCCGCGGGGCACGACAGCGTGCTGCGCGAGGCGTCGTACGGCATGACCGAGACCCACACCAGCGACACCAGCACCCTCGGCTTCCAGGACGACGACCACGACCTGCTGGCCGACCCGGTCTTCTGCGGACTGCCCGTGCCCGGCACCGACTTCATGGTCGTCGACGATCGTCGTGCGCGGCCCGTCCGTCCTCACCCGCTACTGGCGCGCCGAGGAGGCGACCGCGGCGGCGCTGCGCGACGGCTGGCTGCACACCGGCGACATCGGCAGCCTGGACGAGGACGGCGCGCTGCGCTACCACGGCCGCGACAAGGACATGATCAAGGTCAAGGGAATGAGCGTCTTCCCCACCGAGGTCGAGACCCTTCTCGCCCGGCACCCGGACGTACTGGCCGCCGCCGTGGTCGCCGTCGACGACCGGGAATGCGGGCAGCGGCCCCACGCCTACGTGCGCATCGTCCCCGGCTCCGCGCTGACCGCCGCCGCCCTGTACGCCTGGGCGGCGGAGACGATGGCCACGTACAGGGTCCCCGGGATCGAGCTGGTCGAAGCCTTCCCGATGACCGCCACCGGCAAGATCAGGAAGACGGATCTCGCCGAGCGGGCGCGGGCCGGGCTCCTGCCTCCGGGAACAGCCAGTCGTACGCGGCCTGCGCCGTGAACTCGCCCTGCCCGCCCGGAAAGAGAAGACCGGCCGCCTCGAACGCCGGATCGCCGGCCGTCGCGGCCACATAGGGAATCGCGATGCAGCGCATGCCCGCCGCATGCGCCGCCGCCGCGCCCGGGGCGGAGTCCTCCAGCACCACACAGCGGGTCGGCGCCGCACCCAGGCGCCGGGCCGCTTCCAGGAATACATCCGGTTCCGGCTTGCCGTGCGCCACCTCTTCGGCGGAGACGTACGTGGTCAGACACGCGTCGAGTCCGGTGCCCGCCAGCACCGCCTCGATCGCCGCCCGCGACGAACCCGACGCGACCGCCATGGCGACGCCGTCCAGGTGCAGCCGTTCCACGAACTTCCGCATCTGGGGGAAGACTTCGGTCGACGTCCTGGCCAGTTCCAGATACAGGGCGCCCTGACCCGCCACCAGTTCGCCGACGGGCGCCTCGATCCCGTACCTGTCGCGCAGGGCCGCCAGCGTCTCGTGGACGCCGATGCCGATGAACCCGAGGTGCTCGGCCCAGGTGAAGCCGGGCACGCCGTGCTCCGCCAGCAGGCGGCGCGCCGCCTCGTAGTAGTTGGGCTCGCTGTCCACCAGCGTGGCGTCGAGATCGAAGACGACGGCCGGTTCGGGGAGGTGCGGAGAACTCATGTCGTCCAGCATGCCAAGCCGGTGATCACTTCCGGCCGCCCGCCGCCGTACGGCCCACCGATTCGACCAGCGGAAGCAGCCGGTGCGGCACCCGTTCCCGCAGCGCCACCTCGGTACGTGTCCTGACCACTCCGGGCAACTGGATCAGCCGCTGGATCACATCCTCCAGGTGTCCGTTGTCACGGGCCACCACCCGCGCCAGCAGATCCCCGCCGCCCGTGGTCGAGAAGGCCTCGACGATCTCCGGCACCTCGGCGAGCGCCTCGCCGACCTCGTCGAGATGCCCCTGGGTGACCTCCAGATGGGCGAAGGCCAGCACCGGGTGTCCCAGTGCCGCGGGGGACAGGACCGGCCCGGTACCGGTGATCACACCGTCCCGCTCCAGCCGGTCGATCCGGGCCTGGAGGGTGCCCCGGGCGATGGAGAGGATGCGCGCGTACTCACGGACGCTGGTACGCGGCTGCTCGATGAGCAGCCGGAGGATACGGGTGTCGAGGGCGTCCACCGCCATGGTCCGCTGGCCTCTTCCTGGTACGACGATCCGGGCTGCGACTGTACCAACGGCACAGCGGAGGCACTGCCGGAGCGCCCCGGCCCGGCCCTGACCGCGTGTCATACCTGTAGTCCTTGAGAGCTACGGAAAAGGTTCACACTCCGGTGGGACGCCGACTACAGGGCCCCGTCCATAGCTTCTGTACCGAAGCACCGAAGCACCGAAGCACCGAAGCGCTGAAGTGCCGAAGTCACCAGGTACGGAAGGAACAACCCGTCATGCCGTCCCATCCGCGCAGGTCCCGCCTGCGCCGCGGCCTGCTCGCCGCGCTGGTGGCCGCCTCGGTGGCCGTGCCGGTCTCGGGCGCGGCGGGCCCCGCGGCCGTACCGGCGCCCGCTCCGGCCGTCCGGGGCCCGCTGCGTACCGACGCGCCCGAGGCCCTCGCCGGGCGGTATGCCGCGACACGGGCCGACATCGGCGCGGCCGAGCGGGCGGCGGCCCGCCACGGTGACCGCAGGCGCGCTGCCGCGCTGCACACCATGGCCGCCCTCGACCGCCGTTTCCTCGCCTTCGACGGCCGCGACGGCGGCCGTGGCGTCGAGGTCGTCGGCGATCTGTCGCACGCGAAACGGATTGCCGTACTGGTCCCCGGCGCGGGCATCGACATCGACCACTACTGGCGCCTGCGCAACGGCTCGCTCGCCCTGCGCAAGGAACTGGGCGAGCGGTCGGCGGTGGTCGCCTGGCTCGGATACCGGACGCCGGCGACGGTGAGCCCCACCTCGCTCACCTCGGGGCGGGCCGTCGAGGCCGCCCCCGAACTGGTTAGATTCATACGGGAGTTGATGCGGGTCAAGCCTGCGGCCCGTACCACCGTCCTCTGCCACTCCTACGGCTCCGTCGTCTGCGCACGGGCCGCGCACGGACTGCGGGTCGCCGACATCGTCCTGTACGGCAGTCCGGGCACCGGCTTCCGGAACGCCGCCGCCCTGCACACCCCGGCCACCGTCTGGGCGGGCCGCGCCGGCCACGACTGGATCGCGGACGTACCGCACGTGGAGCTCCGACTGCCCTTCGTGGACATCGGGTTCGGAACGGACCCGGTCACGCCCGGGTTCGGTGCCGAGATCTTCGCGGCGGGCTCCGGCGGTCACAGCGACTACCTGAAGACCGGTTCCGAACCGCTGAGGAACATCGCCCGGATCGTGGCCGGCGCGGCCGGATCCGCCAGGACCCCGGGAGGGCACCATGCGTGATTTCACCCGCCGGATCGAATCCGCCACCCCCGCCGACCGCGACCGTGCCGTCGACGCACTGCGCGCCCTCGCCATCCTCGGCGTCGTCCTCGGCCACTGGCTGGTGACCGCACTGGTCGTCGACAGCGGCACCGTGCACGGAGCGAGCCCGCTCCGGTACATGCCCGGCCTCACCCCGGTCTCCTGGATGCTCCAGACCCTCGCGGTCTTCTTCCTCGTCGGCGGACTGGTCGGCGCGAGGAGTCATGCCGCCGCCCGCGCCCGGGGCGAGAGCTACGGCCGGTGGCTGCGCACCCGGATGAGCCGGCTGCTGCGCCCGATGGCCGTGGTGCCGGTCGTATGGACCGTGGCGGCGTGCACGATGCTCGCCTCCGGGGTGGACCAGGACACCGTGCGCGCCCTGTGCAAGCTGGTGTGGTCCCCGCTCTGGTTCATCGTGGTCTTCGCGGCGTTGACGGCGGCGACCCCGCTGGTGGCGAAACTGCATCCGCTGTGGCCGTTCGCCGTCGTGCTGGTCGTCGACCTCTACCGGTTCGGCCTGGATGCTCCCGGCGGATTCGCCTCGGTCAACGTGGCGGCGGGCTGGTTGGTGCCGTACTGCCTGGGTGCGGCCTGGTCCCGCGGCGAGCTGCTCAGCCGCCGGACCGGCTGGACGCTGCTGCTCGGCGGGGCCGCGGCCACCGCCGGACTGGTCCTGTGGGCCGGCTACCCCGCGGCCATGGTCGGGGTGCCCGGTGTGGAGATCTCCAACCTCGACCCGCCGACCCTCGTCGTGGTCACCTTCGGCCTCGCGCAGTGCGGGGCGGCGCTGCTGCTGCTCGGCCCGCTGCGCCGGTTGCTGCGGCGCCCCGCACTGTGGGCGGTGGTGGCGACGGTGAACCTCTCGGCGATGACGGTGTTCCTGTGGCACCAGACCGCGATGATCGCGGTCACCGCGACCGGCCTGTTGGCGGGTGGGGCGCTGCCGGGCCTGCACACCGTGCCCGACGGACCCGGCTGGGTACTCGCCCGGCTGGCCTGGCTGCCGGTGTTCGCCGGGGCGCTGCTGATCTGCTGGCTGGCGTTCCGCGGTTACGAGCAGCAGCGGTCACCGCGGACGAAGAACCTGGTCGTCCGCGAGGGGCGACCCGCCGGATCGATGGCGGCACGACGTGTCTAAGGTGCGAGCTGTGAACCGGGGGGACATGGTGAAGCGATCGGCGCGGGTACTGCGGGCATTGCCCCGTACCCTGCGCGAGGACCTCGCGACCTCGGCTGTCGACCCGAACGGGCAGTCGGGGCAGCCGCGTTGGCTGGAGTGGCGGCCGGTGATCATGGTGCCGCTGCTGATGTTCGCGGTGGGGGTGCTCATCGCGGGCAGCAACCAGTACGCCTTCGACTTCGGGATGGGCATTCAGCTCGGCATCCTCTTCGCCGGGGTTCAGTCGGCGGCGATCGTCGTCGCCCTGTACCGCCCGGTCCAGGCCTGGTGGGCGTCGATGCTCATCATGGTGCTGGTCACCCCGTTCGCCGCGAACTCCGGCTTCGGGTCGCGGTTCCTGTGGAACGGAGCGTTCCCCTGGAGCGGGGCCGGGATCGCGATGCAGGCCGGGGTGCTGTTCCTGGTCGCGCTGCGGATGCGCCCCCGGATCGCCGCCGAGACCCTGACGATCACCGTGCTCGCGGGGCTCCTCTGCGGAGCGAGCACCCCCTGGCGCAGCGCCAACGACATCCGCCTCGCCGTCGCCGTCCTCGTCATCACGGTGGTGATGGGCGTCGCGCTGCACGGCCTCGCGGTGGCCCGTACACAGCTGGTCGAGCAGGAGGAGCTCACCGCCGAGGAGCGTGCCAGACGCACCCTGCTGGAGGAGCGCAACCGCATCGCACGCGAGCTGCACGACGTGGTCGCCCACCACATGTCGGTCATCTCCATCCAGGCGCAGGTCGTCCCGCACCTGGTCGAGAACCCGTCCGACGAGCTGAGGGAGAACGTCGAGGGCATCCGCAGGAACGCGGTCGACGCGCTCACCGAACTGCGCAGGGTGCTCGGTGTACTGCGCTCCGAGGACCCCCTGCCGCAGGCCGTGCGGCACGCCCCGCAGCCCACCCTCGAACGGCTCGACGAACTGATCGGCAACGCACGCGGTGCCGGGCTCACGGTCACCGCCGAGACCACCGGGGAGCCGCGTCCGCTGTCGCCGGGCGTCGAGTTGTCGGCGTTCCGCATCGTGCAGGAGGCGCTCAGCAACGCGATGCGGCACGCGCCGGGTGCGCGGGTGCGGGTGGAGATCCGCCACCGGGCGGCCGGGGTCACGGTACGGATCACCAACACCGCGCCGGACCGGGCCGCCCCGCCCACCCCGGGCGCCGGCCACGGCCTGCTCGGCATGCGCGAGCGCACCGCGATGCTGGGAGGCGAACTCGCCACCGGAGCAACCCCCGACGGCGGGTACGAAGTCACTGCGATACTGCCCACACCGCCCCCTGCGGAGCCCGCCGGTTCCGCCGCGCCCGCCGACCCTGCCGAGGACACCCGATGACGGCCATCCGCGTTCTGATCGCCGACGACCAGATGATGGTCCGGCAGGGCCTCACGGTGCTGCTGAACGCCGAACCCGGCATCGAGGTCGTCGGCCAGGCGGTGGACGGTGCCGACGCCGTGGAGAAGGTGGCCGAACTCGCCCCGGACGTCGTCCTGATGGACATCCGCATGCCCCGGCTCGGCGGCATAGAGGCGACACGCGTCGTCACCGGGGCCGACGGCGCCACCGTCAAGGTGCTCGTCCTGACCACCTTCGATCTCGACGAGTACGTCTACGAGGCGCTGCGCGCGGGCGCGTCCGGGTTCCTCCTGAAGGACGCCTCGGCCGGCGAACTCGCCCATGCGGTACGGGTGGTGGCGGAGGGAGAGGCCCTGCTCGCCCCGAACATCACCAAGCGGCTGATCGCCGAGTTCGCCCGGGTGAGTGCCGGTCCGCGCGCCCAGCTCAAGTCCCGCACCGGTGAACTGACGGAACGTGAGACCGAGGTGCTGGCCCTGATCGCGCAGGGTCTGTCCAACACCGAGATCGCCGAGCGTCTCGTGGTGGCCGAGCAGACCGTGAAGTCCCATGTGGGCCGGATCCTCTCCAAGCTGGGACTGCGCGACCGGACCCAGGCCGCGGTCCACGCCTACGAGACGGGTCTGGTGCGCCCGGCCGGCTACTGAGCCCGCTCCGTCACCCACGTAACACCGCGTCCGCGTCCGCCACTTGCCACCGCACGACCGGGAACGGCAGGAGCGGTACGGCTCCGGCGCGTACAGAACCGAACCGACACCGACCGATCGGGCCGAGGCCCGCCCGGCGAGCCGCCGTGTCCCGAGACCGGGCAGCAAGCTGCCTCCTCCTCGCGGTCTGACCGATGCCGACCAACCGAAGGAACCGAAAAGTCCATGGGCTCCACCCTTGTCATCACCAATGACTTCCCGCCGCGCCAGGGCGGCATCGAGACCTTCGTGCACGCGATGGCCACCCGCGTCCCGGACGACGACGTGGTCGTCTACACCTCGCACGAGCCCGGTGACGTCGCCTATGACGCGAGCCTGCCGTTCCCCGTCGTACGGGATCCGAGCCGCATGCTGCTGCCGACCGGCCGGGTGACCCGCAGGGCCGTCGAGATCGCCGGGGCCCACGGCTGCGACCGGGTCTGGTTCGGCGCCGCCGCCCCGCTGGCCCTGATGGCGCCGGCCCTGCGGCGCAGCGGCGTACGGCGCATCGTGGCGACCACCCACGGCCACGAGATCTGGTGGGCGAGAACACCCGGCGCGCGCGGGCTCATGCGCCGGATAGGCGGCGGCGTCGACGTGGTCACCTACCTGGGCCAGTACACGCGCGCCCGGATCGAGCCCGCACTCGGTCCGCGTGCGCGCATGAGCCGACTGGTTCCCGGGGTCGACGCCGAGGTGTACCGGCCCCGCGCCGGCGCCGGGCCCGACCCGCTTTCCGAACTCGCGCTGCACGGCAAGCGCGTCATCCTGTGCGTGGCCAGGCTCGTCCCCCGCAAGGGCCAGGACACCCTCATCCGGGCCCTGCCGCTGATCCGGAGCAGGGTGCCCGACGCCGTGCTGGTGGTGGTCGGCCAGGGGCCCGACGAGGCCCGGCTGCGCAAACTGGCGGCGCGGCACGCCGAGGGGGCCGTGCACTTCGCGGGCGGCGTCTCGCACACCGATACGCCGCCCTACTACGCCGCGGCGGACGTCTTTGCGATGCCCTGCCGCACCCGGCGCGCGGGTCTGGAGGCGGAGGGGCTCGGGATCGTGTTCCTGGAGGCGGCGGCGAGCGGTCTGCCGGTGGTCGTCGGCGACTCGGGCGGTGCTCCGGACACCGTCCTCGACGGCAGGACCGGCCGGGTCGTGGACGGCACCGACCCCGCGGCCGTCGCCGAGGCGCTGACCGGGATACTCCTCGACCCCGACCGGGCCGCGATGGGCGCCGCGGGCCGCGAGTGGGTCCGGGAGTCCTGGTCCTGGGACGCCTCGGCCCGCCATCTGACACATCTTCTGACCCCCGTCGAGCAGGCGCGGGTGCCCCTGCCGGGCGAGGAGTAGGGAGCCGCCGCGGGGCGGTGCGGCGCACCGGACGTGGTTCGGTGCGCCGCCGGTCCGTTGGCTTACTCATGGCGCAGCAGACCCGGCAATCACTGTGCCAATGGCTCAGTGATTTTTGCCCGAGTTGAGCCATGAGCCGCAAGGATGTTGTGATGTACCCGTCGATGGCGCTGCGGATCTCCGCGGCGCCTTTTTCATGCCGGTGTGCAGGACCGGTGTGCGGAAGCGGGAGCAAGTGGTGCTGAAGAGGATGTTCGTTGCCCCGGACCCGGGCCGAACGAGGCTGCGCAGCAGTGTCCGGGCCGTCCTGGGCATCGGACTGGCCGTCGCGGTGTGCGGTCTGGCCGGCCACTCCCTCGTCGCGGCTGTCACCGGCGGCCTCGCCGCGCTGCTGGCCCTGTTCACGGTGCTGGACACCACGGTGCGGGGGCAGGCGATCACCACGGCCCTGCTGCCTGTCGCCGGTTTCCCCGTACTCGCCCTCGCCGCTGGGCTGCACGACTACCCGGTGGCCCGGGACATGGCCTTTCTCGCGGTCATCGGCGCGGGTGTGTACGCCCGGCGATGGGGGCCGCGCGGCCACTCGCTCGGCGTGTTCGCGTTCATGGCCTTCTTCACCACGCAGTTCCTCCACACCCTTCCCGGGCAGCTGCCCGAGCTGTACTCGGCGGTCGCCCTCTCCCTGCTCGTCTCGTCGACCGTCCGCTTCGGGCTGTGGTGCTACGAGCGGCGGCAGCCCGCCTCCGTCGTCCCCGCCCCGGTCACCGGCACGGGGCTGGGCCGGGCCACCACGCGGCAGGCGATCCAGGCGACCGCGGGCGGAGCCCTCGCGCTGATGGCGGGACTCGTCCTCTCCGAGGAGCGCTGGTACTGGGCCGTGGGCGCCACATGGTGGGTCTTCGTGAACACCGCCTCGCGCGGCGAGACGCTGGTGCGCGGCTTCCGCCGGGTGCTGGGAACACTGGTCGGCGTCCCCATCGGTCTGGCCGTCGTCGTTCCGCTGCACGGAGCGCCCGTGCCCACCGCGGTCGTGGTCGCCGCCGGCGTCTTCGGGATCTTCTACACCGCCGCGGTCTCCTACACCTGGATGGTGTTCTCGGTGACCGTGATGGCCGGGGCGCTCTACGGACTCCTCGGCGTGCTGGACCCCGCCCTGCTCGTGCTGCGTCTCACGGAGACGGGTGCGGGCGCGCTCGGCGCGATGCTCGCGGTGCTGCTCGTGCTGCCGGTCACCACGCACGCCACGACCGACGCGTGGATCCAGCGGGCCCTGCGCTGTGTGCACGCCTGTACCGCGGAAGCCGCCGCACGACTGTCGGGATCACCGACCGCCGATCCCGCACCCCGGATCACCGAGCTGGAGGCGCTGCTCGGGCGAGTGCGGATGTCACTGGCCCCGCTGGTGCACCCGCTCAGCCCGCTGCGCGCCCGCAAGGCCCGTGCCGGTCAGGTCCTCGCCCTGCTGGACGCCTGCGCGCGCGAGGTGCGCGGACTGGCCTCCGTCGCGGCGGACCCGGAGGCATCCCACGACGCCCGCCTCGCCGCCGCCTGCTGGCGGGTCGAGGCATCCGTGGAGGCCCTGACGGCCCCCGACCCGCGGCTCCGGGCGGGCGTACCCGGTGTCCCGCCGCACGCGTTCGCGGCCGAGCCCGCGCTCGCCCATCTGCACGGCCTGGAGCGGGCACTGGCCGAGCTCGCCGCACCGCTGCACAGCGATCCGCGCGCCCCGCTGATCACCGCGTGAGGCGCCCGCGCGGGCGGGCCCGGCAGCCGAGGCACTGGTCTGGACCTGGCGGGTGGCTGCTACCGTCGCCCCGGAAGATCACGACGGTACGGACCGTCGTGGTCAGTCGGCGGAGAGGGGCAATGCGGTGACTGGCAGTGCGGTGGGCAGCGACGACGGTGCGGTGCGGGCATTCATCGGGTCGTTCACCTCGGCGGGCGGACGGGGAATCACCGTCGCCGCCGTGGACCAGGAGACCGGGGCGCTGACCGTCCTCGGTACAACGGACATGGTCCCCGACCCCTCGTATCTCGCCCTGGGCCACGGACCGGGGCCGGGCGGCGGCGCGCTCTACGCGGTCAGCGAGACCGAGCACGGTGCGGCGGCCGCCCTGGACATCACCGGTGACGTGCCGCAGCCGGTCGGCGGGATCCGGCCGGTGGACGGCAGCGGCCCGACCCATCTCGCACTCGCGGGCGGTCATCTGCTCACCGCCAACTACGACTCGGGCAGCGTCAGCGTCCTGCCCGTGCGGGCGGACGGTTCCCTCGGCCCGGTCGCCTCCTTGCTCCGGCACGAGGGCAGCGGTCCGAATGCCGACCGGCAGCGGGCCCCGCACGCCCACCAGGTGCTGCCGGACCCCTCGGGGAACTGGGTGCTCGGCGTGGACCTCGGGACGGACTCCGTACGGATCTGCGCGCTCGACACGACGACCGGAACACTGAGGCTGCACGGCGAGACGGCCCTGCGGCCGGGTACGGGCCCGCGCCATCTGGCGTTCCACCCCGCAGGCGGCCACGCCTACGTCCTGAACGAACTCGAACCGACCGTCACCACATGCAGGTGGAATGCCGCCGCAGGCGTTCTGGAACCGGTCGGGGAGACGTCCGTCCTGCCCGCGGAACCGGCGGAGGACAGTGACGCGGCGACCTACCCCTCCGAGGTCGTCGTCTCGCACGACGGACGGTTCCTCTGGACCGCCAACCGGGGGCACGACAGCATCTCGGTTCTCGCCCTCGACGCGACCGGCGAGAAGGCGACCCTGGTCACGACCGTGGACTGCGGCGGGCACTGGCCGCGCGATCTCGCACTCGACCCCACCGGCCGCCGGCTGTACGCGGCCAACGAGCGGTCCGGCGACGTCAGCTGGTTCGACATCGACCCGGCGACCGGCATCCCGCGTCGCGCGGGCTCGCTGGACGCCCCTGCCGCGTCCTGCGTGATCTTCGCCTGACCCTCGCACCCTGCGCAGCACGATCGCCGTACGGGCCCGGAGAACCGGGCCCGTACGGCGATGGCGGACTGCCGGGCGCACCCGGCACCGGGTCAGTGCGCCTGGGCACCCTGCGGCGCGACCGGCGTGATCCCGAGCGTCGTCATGTACATCGACAGCACGAGCTTGCCGATCGCCGGGTACGCGCCGAGCGGCTCGGCCGTCGCGCAGCCCGCCTCCTTCGCGGCGGCGTCCAGCAGCCCCTCGGCCACCTCCGGGCCGACGAGGTACGGAGCCAACGCGAGCTGCGCCGAGCCGGAGCTCGTGAGCTGCTCGGCGATCGACGCGACGGAACCCTCGACGTCGAGCGCCGCGGCCATCACCGGTACCGCGAGCCGGGCGGCCAGCAGCATGCCGGTGATCCCGGCGGCCTGCACGGCCTCGTCGCCCCCCACCGTGGCCAGCACGATGCCGTCGGCGGCCGTGGCCACCGTGAAGAGCCTGGCCCGGTCGGCGCGGGCCAGACCGGCCTCGGAGAGCCGTACGTGCAGCGCCTCGGCGAGCAGCGGGTGCGGGCCGAGCACATCGGTCAGCTCGACCTGCGTACCGCTGTCCATCACGGCCTGTCGTATCCGCCGGATCAGGGCACTGTCCGGCCCCGCGAGCAGCGGCACGACGACGGCGGACGGTCCCTCGGGCTCGGCGACCTCACGGCCCGCGGCCCGCGCCTGCTCGAAGCGCGCGACGCGGTCGGCGGCGCAGTGGGTGAGTACGGCGGAGAGCGTGGGGTACTCGGCATCGTCGCCGTCGAGGTAGCCGATCCGGGCGTTGAGGCCGGGCAGCTCGGAACGGGCGATGCTGATCACCTCTTCGGCCAGGCTGCGCGTGGCCGAGGAGGGGGTACCGGGAAGGGCGAGAACGAGCGCGGCGGCGCCCTCGGGCGCGACCACGGGCTCCGGGCGGCGGTGCCGTCCGGACTGGCGAGGTCGCGGCATTCGTACAGGCAGGCCGGAAGCGGGCCCAGTGGGGGTGCTCATGGCGCCGCATGCTACTGGTTTTGGGTGCGGCTCTGTTCGGGGAGGGCCCAGGCAGGCGTTATCTGTCCGCTTTTATCCGATGAGCGGCTTACCGGTTGACTGTCCCGCTCTGTCGTCGGCTACTCGGGCTTCTGCTCAGGCCCTTCACCAGGCACCCGGAGCAGCGTCGGGTGGCGGGGCAGCCGCAGATCCCCGGCCGCCAGCGCCTGGGCGATGGACAGTGCACCGGTCAACGGATCACCCGAACCGGGGACCGCCCGTGCGTGCGGAAGCTGTCGGGACAACTCCTCGCGCAGCGGCACGAGCAGCGGATCCCCCATCCGGAACAGGCCACCCGTCAGTGCCACTTCGCACGGCTCGCCGTCGGCCCCCGCCTTCGGGCACACCGCAGCGGCCGCCTCCGCGACATGTACCGCGGCCTCGCGCAGAATCCCCGCGGCGACCGGATCGTGCGCCGCGCACGCGGCGACCTCGGGTGCGAACGAGGCCAGTACGGCGGGCCGGTCGGTACGCGGATAGAGCAGGCCGGGCAGCTCCGGCGCCGGCCCGAACACCTCCTCCAGCCGGGACAGCAGAGCGGCGGATCCGCCGCGCCGCCCGTCATGGGCGCGCATGGCCGCATCGAGCCCGGCCCGGCCGATCCAGGCTCCGCCACCGCTGTCACCCAGCAGATGCCCCCAGCCGTCGGCCCGGCGCCAGCTGGTCAGATCCGTACCCAGCGCGATCATGCCCGTGCCGGCCGCGACGACCGCCCCCGGGCGCTGGCCGACCGCCCCCGCGTACGCGGTCACCGCGTCGGCGGCCAGAGCCAGCCGCCGCACCCCGAGCGCGCCCTCCAGGGCCGACGGGAGCTCCGCGCGCAGCTGCCCGCCGAGGGTCGCCATTCCGGCGGCGCCGATCGCCACGGCGTCGATTCCCGAGCCGTCCTCGCCGCCGTACTGCTCCAGCAGTGTGCGGGCGGCGGGCAGCAGTTGTTCCAGCAGATGGCCCGCGTCGATCCCGGCCGGTCCGGTGCGCACCGGACCGCCGCAGACCGTCGTCGCCACCGGGGCGGACCCGCCGACGGTGCCCAGCGCCACGCGCAGCCCCGAGCCTCCCGAGTCCACGCCGAGCACATACGGCCCCGGTGCGGCGGCGGTGCTTTCCGGTGATCGCCGCGGTGCGCTCATGGGCCGGCTCCAGGGAGGAAGAGGAATGACGGCGGCAGCCTATCCCCAGTATCGCGGGCCGGGTTCGGGGGAGTGCGGGTTCGGGGTCGGGGCGGACCGTGTACGCCGGTAGAGTGACGTTCCGTGGCACCACGACCGTTGAATGAAGTAGTCGAGCCCGGCTGGGCCGAGGCACTCGCCCCCGTGGCCGGACGCATCGCAGCGATGGGCGATTTCCTGCGCGCGGAGGTGGCGGCCGGACGCACCTACCTGCCGGCCGGAGCGAACGTTCTGCGCGCGTTCCAGCAGCCCTTCGACGACGTACGCGTCCTGATCGTCGGTCAGGACCCCTACCCGACGCCCGGAATGGCGATGGGGCTGAGCTTCTCCGTGGCCCCCGAAGTGCCTCAGGTACCCGGCAGCCTGGAGAACATCTTCCGGGAACTGCACACGGACCTGGGGCTTCCGCGTCCGTCGAACGGCGATCTGACGCCCTGGACACGACAGGGCGTACTGCTGCTGAACAGGGCACTCACCACGGCGCCCCGCAAACCGGGCGCGCACCGCGGCAAGGGCTGGGAGGAAGTCACCGAACAGGCCATCCGCGCCCTGGCCGCACGCGGCAAGCCGCTGGTGTCCGTGCTGTGGGGGCGTGACGCCCGCAACCTGCGGCCGTTCCTCGACGGCTTCCCGGCGATCGAGTCCGCGCACCCCTCGCCCATGTCGGCGGACCGCGGCTTCTTCGGCTCGCGCCCGTTCAGCCGCACCAACGAACTCCTGCTGCGCCAGGGGGCCCAGGAAGTCGACTGGCGGCTGCCGTAGCGCCCCCGCCCGGCATCGCGCCGGACCGGGGCGCACGCCTCGCCGACCCCGGAGTGGGGGGGGGGGGTTCGCGGGGGGGGTGGGGAGGTCCCCGGGGCCGTCCCCCGCGTTCCGCATTCCTGCGACTCCATCCCCCTCTCTGTCGATCACCGTTCCTCCTTCCTTTTCTCCC